>JARFQY010000175.1 GCA_029287535.1 Filomicrobium sp. | reverse complement strand
CAGACGCCGCCGCAGTTCTTCGGGCCTGCCGGTGGGCTGGCGAGCTTCGAACGGTCGCTGAATTCCGCAGAGTCTCCGATCAATCCGAATCTCGGTATCGCGCCCGCAAACCTTCAGAACTTTTCGGAAGCCGGTAGCCGTGTGACGCGGCAGCAAATCAACGAACAAGCCCCGCTCACCACGAATGACATTCTGACGCGGGTGCCCGGCGTTACAATCGTCAACGACGACGGCATCGGCAATCAAGGTGGCATCGGCATACGCGGCTCCAACCCGCGCCGTTCGCGTAAAGTCCTGGTTATGGAAGATGGCCAGTCCATTAACATGAGCCTCTACATCGATCCGACCGTGCACTACGTGCCGCCGCCGGAACGCATCGAAGGCGTTGAGGTGATTAAGGGCTCTATCATCTACGCGCCCAACAACAATTTCGGTGCGGTCAACTTCCGGAACCTGCAACCCTTCGGTCCGGATGAGTTCGTTCTGTCAGGCCAAGGCGGTGCCGTTGCCATCGACGGTGCTGGCGACGACGGTGGGGCCGCCAAGTGGCACACGCATCTGCGCAAAACCTGGGAGAACTGGGGCACCGTTGTGTCGTACACGGGCGCGGATGTGCAGGGTACCTGGGATACAGAGCGTCTGCGTTACAACGACTTCTATGCTGCTGTCGGTTGGAAGAACACCAACGCCGACTTCGTCTTTTCCGGGGCCTATATGCGCCAGCGCGATGACTACGATGAGGCCAATCTAGAGTTCGAAGAGGAAGAAAGCGAAGAAGGCGAAGAGGACGAAGGCGATCTCGAAGAGGATGAGGAGCTCGAGGAAGAAGAGGAAACCGCGTTCAAGTCCAGTACGGTCGAACAAGCCTTCTTCAGAGAAATCAAACACTGCAAGACGTGCTTCAACCCGGGTTCGCGCTTCAGCACCTACAACGCCGACCCATTCCGCTTTCAGGGTACGCTGAACTATTATTTCGACGACGATACGACTTCCAATACACGGGTCTACTACTACCACCATCGCCGCGATCGCTATCAGAACTTTGAGGGCGCCGACCCGTCGCAGGCTGAAGATAATTTCGCCCCGATTCTATTGGGTGACGAGGTGATTATCCCCGAAGGCGTGATGCTCGGGCGTTTGCGGACCTATCAACATGTTGGCGGCGAGCAGCGTTTCGAGTTGGCAAATCGCGAAATATTCGCCGGGCTGAACCAGGACTTCCAGATTGGCGCGCGGTTCGAGCACCATACCTTCGCCAACCGTAACTTCTTCGGCCGTCAAGGCGAGATCCTTGAGGACGGCGATAAGCGGGGGCTAACAGTCTTCGACAGTGAGCACGAAGCGGACGCTGTCTCGGCCTACGCTCAGACCGTGATCCACGCGACGCCGGCTCTCGATATCGTCCCGGGCATTCGCTTCGAGCATTTTTCTTCGGAAGTGCGTCAGCTTTCTTCGAGTGAGGAAGAAGGCGAGGGCGAACGCGAGCTTGAAGAGTGCGAGATTGACGGTCAGGACTTCTTCAACGAGGGCGAATGCGTCATCTTTGAAATCAATCCCAACGACCAGAACTTCAGCTACGACAAGACGTACTGGCTACCGGGCATCTCGTTCTCTTGGGGCTTGTTCGGTAGAGATGTGGTGCCGGCTTCCGCAGGAAAGGGTCTTCAAGAAGTCGAGACGGTCTATCACACAACGATGTACGGCGGGTACAACCGCGGCGTGACCATCCCCGTTCAGCGCGAGGGACCCTTCCCACCGCGTGACGAGCTTGGCGACAACTTCCAGCTCGGTGTGCGGTCGACCGGCATCAAGGGTGTGATCTTTGACGTGGCCGGCTTCTTCAAGTCTATCGAGAACTACCAGATCCGTGGTTCTGCAACGACCACTTCTGGCCTCAACGTCTACACGAACATTGACGAGGTTGAGATCAGCGGCGTGGAGATGTACGGGCGCCTCGACTCGCGGCCGTTCACTGGATGGAAACTGAATCCTTACTTCGAAGGGACCTTCACCTATACGAACGGTGAGATCACCGAGGGTATTTTGCCAGACGGAACGAACGTCGTCGGCAATCGCATTCCCTTCGCGCTGCAAGAAGTCGCCTATCTGACCACGGGTATCGAGAGCACGGCAGGTTGGAACGCGAGCGTCAGCTATGTCTATCGCGGTGACTTCTTCACGGACGAGGAAAACACGCCTTTCGCGGGCGATCCGAGCGGCGAGGATGGCAAGGTCCCGAGCGTCTGGCTTCTCAATGCGCGGGCGAACTACACGATCCCCCGGGACGTGTGGGGTGGCAAGTTAACGGTCTTCGTCTCCGGCGAGAACCTTACCGACAAGCTCTACATTACCGACCGCGAGGACGGCATCAAGCCAGGCCTTGGACGTTCGGTGATGGCTGGCGCACGGATGAAGTGGTAAAGAGCTGGAGGGTTAGGCGGCGGATTAACCCGATCACTTCTGGGCCAGGCTCCAACAGAGATTTGCGACGGCGACCTCTTGGTCGCCGTCCGCGTTTCTCGCCTTCGTCGTTGCTTTCAGCGGAACATGGCTGGCTTTCTCCGTGCAAGGCGAAGCCCCGCCAACAACTGGCCATTGACGGCGGCCGAGTGCCGCCGCAATTTTGAGCTCCTGCCAACGATTGGGAAATCGACGTCAGACGTGCCAAAATGGCGTGCGCGGTCGAGCGGCATTCTTTTTGCTCGGGCCGCCCCGTTTAGGTGTGTTTGATGGGAAGACCTGCGGCGACCATCATGGCTCAAGCTGTGAAGACTCAGGTGCTCGTCATGGGCCTCTGCGCGGCGTTGCTGACCAGCGTGTCAGGCGACGCCATCGCTGCAACGGCGGCGGCCAAGCGGCCTACGAGCATCTATGCCATGCCCAATACGAACGCCAAGGTCCTCGGGCTCATCGGCATCTCGCAAGTCGTTAATGCCACCGCGTGCAGCAAGGGCTGGTGCCGCGTCGGGGGCGGCTACGTCAAGACCAGACACCTTCGGTTCTTCCAGGAACGCGAAGGCTATGAGAACGCCTACGAGTACCGCGCGCCTCTGCCGCCGCCGAATTACGGCTATACGCCCGGGTTTTGGGGATATGGCGCGCGACGCTATTACGATCGCTTCGGCAACTATACGAAGTACGGTGTGCCTGGCTATCGCGGCCCCATCGATCGAACGGAAGGAACGGTCGAGACACGTCGACTGCGTCCCGGTCGCCGTTAGTCGTAAGGCCTGTGGATTGACGGCAGGCGCCAGCCGGTTTGCGTCATGGCGCCGCGCACAGACGCGCTTTTTTCGGCGCTTTCGCGCCGATGTGCGCGCATTTTTGCCAAATATTCCTGGTTTTTGCCATCAGCTGGTAATGCTGGCATTTTAGCGTCCAGCAAAGGAAACGCTCTAGCGGGCCTGAGCGAGCAACACGCTTCGCGAAGAATTTGAAGCTTGGCTAGAAAGGAACACCGACATGAAAAAGCTCATGATTGCGCTTTCCGCGCTTGCACTCATGGCAACGCCTGCATTCGCCGATGACGATCCGTCTGAGGCAGAGGTAACCAAAATCAAGGAAGTACTTTCGGCTTGGGGCTGCGAAGGCGGTAGCTTCGAGAAGGAGACCGAGGGTTCCGGCATTTTTGAGGCCGAGGACGTGAAGTGCAAAGACGGTCAGTACGACTTCCGTTTGGGCAAGGACTTCAAAGTTATCGTAATTACCGCCGACTAGCGCGTCCGCGACCCTCTAAACGACAGGCGCGAAGACCCATTAGAGAAATGTTGCGGACTTAAGTTGCGAGAAGGCGCGGCCCTCGGGCCGTGCTTTTTTGTGTCTGGAGCGGAGGCGCGATGACCTTGCTGATCTCACCTGCATCTCGTCATCGTGACCAAGATTCGTCTTGACGCGCGCCACTCGAACACGTCAAGAAACCGCTGTTATGCTCATAAAAGTTATTGGTGCCGGTGCAGGCGGTGGCCTGCCGCAATGGAACTGCAACGGTCGAAACTCGGCCGAAGCGCGATCGGGTGTCCCAACCGTCAAGCCGCGGACGCAGGCCTCTGTTGCTGTCAGTGCGGACGGCAAGCAGTGGGTTCTGTTGAATGCTGCGCCAGACTTGCGACAGCAGATCAACGAGACGCCTGAACTTCAGCCCGACCCGAATGGTCCGCCGCGCAATAGCCCGATCAAGGCCGTCGTTCTCACGAACGGCGACGTGGACGCGGTCGCAGGGCTCCTCTGCCTTCGAGAGAGCCAGCCGCTCACCGTCTATGGCAGCGCGCGCGTGCTCGACGTGCTCGCAAGCAACAGCATCTTCGATGTGCTCAATCCGGACTTGGTTGCGCGCAAGACGATGACGCTGGGGTCGCCGTTCGCCATTAAGGGGCCGGACGGACTTGTCGGACTGACGGTCGAGGGCTTCGACGTACCAGGCAAGATCCCGCTTTACCTTGAAGACGAGGAAAAGGGCACGGGCGGTAGTTTTGGCACCCAGGTTGGCGATACCATCGGTCTCAAGGTGACCGAGGACGCAAGCGGCAAGTCCTTCTTCTTCATCCCGGGCTGTTCAGGGCTCGACGATGTCTTGCGGAGCCGACTTCAGGGTGCGGAGCTCTTGTTCTTCGACGGCACGCTCTACGAGAACAACGAAATGATTGATCAGGGGCTTATGCAGAAGACGGGCGATCGCATTGGGCACATGAATATGTCTGGGCCTAACGGTACGCTAGCTCTCATGGAGCCGCTCGGCATTGCGCGAAAGATCTATATCCATGTGAACAATTCTAACCCTGTGCTGCGTGATGACTCGCCTGAGCGTGCCGCGGTCGAGGCCGCAGGTTGGACCGTTTCTTATGACGGCATGACCGTCACCGTCTAAGACGATTTGGTTATCTGACGTTCGCAAATGAACGCACTAAGCAGGGCTCATTGAGAGCTTTGCCAGCAAAGCTTTCTTAAGATCTGTGGTTTGCCGGAGTGCGCCTGCCTAAGTAGGCGTCCTCCGTAAACAGATCGATTTGTCGGCGTTCCCGATCGACCGATTTGTTGAGGCCAACCGCGCGCCGAGGCATTTTCACCACGCCACTAGTCTTCTTTCACCTTGTTGGTGATGCTGAAGTCTTTGTCGAGATAGATGTCGTACTGGACACGGTCACAGATGGCATCCTCCGCCTCATAGCCGCCTTTTTCGGCCTCGATTTCGCTGTCAGCGACGGTGCATCCGATCGCCTTGATCGCATTTTGCACGCCCTCGATTTCTTG
>JARFQY010000156.1 GCA_029287535.1 Filomicrobium sp. | reverse complement strand
CTCTCAACCGGGATGCCGGCGTTGACGGACGCCTGACGCGCCGGGTTTTGTCCGGCACCGGCGGCCAAAACTTGACCAAGGATCACTTCGGAGACATCCGCCGGGGCAACCCCTGCACGCTCCATCGCGGCCTCGACGGCGATCTTGCCGAGGTCATGTGCCGGCAGCGACGAAAGCGCGCCGTTGAACGACCCAACAGGCGTGCGCGCTGCACTTGCGATGACGATGGTTTCGTTGTCCTGGCTCATTTGGGGGCTCTCCTGGGTTGTCCGCGGGTCTCAGTTGCGTCTGGCCGCTTGTTGTCTCACGTTAGGGGCGGGCTCGGGCACCATTACCAGTTAAGCTTTGCTAGGATGCACAGTGCCGAAGTCGTCATATCAGTTCCGGCTTCGCCGCCGCAATCACGACATCAGGCGAACTTTGCCCGCCTAATAGCCTTAAGTTGGCCCACCTCGCTCGAAAATCCAGCATAAACGACTTAAACTCAGATGGCGTATGTGCTACCTTGGTGCGACGCAAAAGCGCTTTGCCGTTACTGCGAAGGTCAAACAGTCGGAAGTGAGCTGAGCTCGAAATGCTGAACAAGCCGGAAGCGCGGAACGACAAGCGCGAAGCCGTCGTCATCAAGAAATACGCCAATCGGCGTCTCTACAACACAGAGACGAGCACCTACGTCACCCTGGACGATCTGGCTGAAATGGTCCGATCCGACCGCGACTTCGTTGTTTACGACGCCAAAAGCGGTGATGATCTGACCCATTCTGTATTGACACAGATCATTGTTGATCAGGAGAGCAAGGGCCAGACGCTGTTGCCGGTTCCGTTCCTCCGACAGCTGATCCGCTTGTATGGGGACAGCATTTCTCGGATGGTCCCAACCTACCTGCAATTCAGCATGGAAACGCTGGCGCGCGAACAGGAGCGTTTTCGCGACCAGATCTCGACCGCCTTTGGATCGCACTCCACGCCTTTTGAGGCGTATCAAGAGCATGCGCGCCGCAATATGGCGATCTTTGAGCAGGCGATGTCCATGTGGAGCCCCTTCCCGAACTCACCCACGGAAGCTGCGGGCAAGGAGGGCGAGGGCACCACTGAGGAAAAGAGCGGCGAAGTTCAGCCGCCCGCGCGCAATGAGATTGATGAGCTGAAGTCGCAGCTCGCCGCGATGCAGCAGAAGATTGAGCAACTGGCGCAGGACAAAGACTGATCCCGCGCGGGAAAGGTTGTTCCCTGAAAGCGATGAGTGTGCTCAGCACCTAACTCAAGTCGGAATAGCTCGGCAGCTCCTCGACGAGGATAGGCATGCCGAAATGGAAGCCCTGCAGGTAAGTGACGCCGATGCGGGTCAGGATTTGCGCGCTATCCTCATCGCCGACCCACTCCGCCACGGTCTCAATGCCGAAGGCGTCCGCCAATTCAACCATCGTCTTCACGAAGATCCGATCGGCGGCATCGTTGGCGAGGTTCTTAACGAATGACCCATCAATCTTCAACAGATCGACGGGCAGGTTTTTCAGGTTCTTGAACGACGTGTAGCCGGCGCCGAAGTCATCAATCGCCACGCGGCACCCCATTTCGCGCAACTTGTCAACGAACGCCACTGCTTGGTCCATGTCATCAATGACGTTGGTCTCGGTAATCTCGAGCACCAGCCGCTCGGTCACGGCACGCTCGCAACCGGTGAGTTCCCGAAGAGTCGTCAGCCAGTCTTTATCGCTCGCGGTTATGCTCGATACGTTGACGGACAGCGACAGCCGCGGGTGCTTGCGCAAAAGGCCGACCGCAAGCTTGAGAGTGCGCCTGTCGATGTGTGTTAGCAGACCAAACTGCTCCGCGAAGGGTATGAACTCGCCGGCTGATACCAGGCTCCCGTCCGTCGCCTTCATTCGCAGCAGGCATTCAAACAGGTCCGTGCGTCGAGTCTTGGCATTGATGATGGGCTGCAGGACCAGGCACATGCGGTCTGCTTCAAGTGCCGACATGATATCATCGGCGATTGTGAGCCGCCGCTGCCACGCAATCTCTTGGGCGTTATCTGAGTCGAAGCACACGAAACTATCAATACGGTGCGTCTTTGCTGTGCTCAAAGCGAGCAGTGAACGGCTGAAGACCTGCCGGACCGTGGTGGCCTGATCAGGCAATAACACACCACCAATCGAGATCGTCGCTGCCAGCTGACAGGAAGACGTTCGGACCGGGGCCTCGCGGATCGCATTTATGAAGCGCTCGGCGGCAATACGCATGGCCCCGGAGCCGGCTTCGCGAAGGATGACGCCAAATTTGTTGGACGAGTAGCGCCCCAGAAGATCACCGCTTCTCAGCTTGCTCTTGATGATTGCGGCTATCGCCGCCAGGACCTCATCGCCAACCTCGAAACCAAATGTCTCGTTGATCGCCGATAGGTTGTTGACGGAGATCATCAAGAAACCACTTGTCGTCAGCTTGCGCTCGGCGCGACCTAACACCGCGGCAACAGCCTGCGGAAGCCGTGTGCGGTCCAGTTGACCGGCCATATCATCAGCTTGGCCACTGCGGTGCGCCGCCTGTTCAGCCACGAATGATTCATCGACGACTCGGACTGACCCCCGAGCCCGCGCGGGGCGTCCATCGGCGCCCGGCCACCACCGGCCATTGTCTTCCAGCCAGATCGAACCGCGGCCTTGCGCGGCACCAGGCCTGAACCGGTACTGAATCCGATACGGCACACCGCGGTCGAACGGGTGCGCCGTGCAGGCCGTAATCGCAGCTATTCGGCGTGGCAGATGTTCAGTGACGATACGGGATTCAAACGCCTTGCCGCTGGAGATTTCGCCAATTTCGTCGAGGCCCAGAATAGCGGCGGCGTTTGTCTCCCACTCCAGCGCGTCACTGAGCAGGTCCCAAACGTAGGCACATTGGTCGGAAGCCGACAGTGCACCGACCAAGTCATGCCCGACAGTCTCAAGCAATTCGTGGACGGGGTTACGGTCGCTTTGACCTTCTGCTGCCACATTCCGGTTGGACGAAGAACTCACGCAAAGGATCCCAGGTACACCTCCGGCGTGCAGACCGCGACATTGCACGCTGCGGATATCCCTTGGAGGTTAACTTGAAACCCCTAACAACAATTGAAGTGCCCGCTGATCAACTCCCACCGTCTGCGTTGGCAAGTGCCATCTGGCCCTTGCCGCATCTATTCACGTGTCTTCCAATCAATGCAGAGACGGACCCTAGCCGTCAGTTTGGCCGACCCGTCTCTTCGACGAAGTGACTTTGATGCATTTCAAATAACAACGCGAGAGCTTCTCGAACGTGTTCTGCAGCATCCTCTAGTTCGTCAGTCTCCTGGAGGCTGTTATGGATGCGGCCCAGCAGCGCCACCATTACTGGAACGGACATATTGCACGTTGCCCGTTCAAAATTCTTTAGAACCTCGCGTGGCACAGTGAGTCCCTCCACTGAATTCCCGCCGATCCAAGTTGAGCAGATAACTCGATCGCGTTGCCGATTAAATCAAGGGTATAGTCTACTATTTGGGGTAGATACGGCAAGTCGGCATCTGTCCTCATCAGATTTTGGCCAATTACAAATACTCTCCATTCCTAGCTGTGTGCTTTTGAACACGTCCGGTCACACTTGCATTAAACGTCTAACGCTTGCACACACAAACGTACGCATTGTATACCGCCCGCGTTTTGCCCAGCCGACGCCTAACTCGCGTCACGTTTTTCTCGCGAAATGGGTCAAACGCAGAGGGATTCCAATGCCGTGTGAGATGTCGACGCATAGCGTTCCGCTGTTACGGGTAAATAGCGGGCCGAAATTCGGGACAAACTCCTGAATTGTGTGCCTACGTTTTTGAACCGGTCGGAGTCATGGGAATTGGATTTCAATTTCTGATCGGATGAATCAGGTTTTGGCAGTGTGAATTCGGCGAGCCGAACTTAGGGTTTGCACTGCATTAGCGTTAACGCGGCGTTAAAGGGTTGCTGTAATGGTTCAGGGGGAGATTGCGCGTTTGGTCTTGGGAGTATTGCGTATGTATCGTGTTGCCTTTGCAGCAGCCGTGACGGGCTGCCTTGTTGCTGCATGCAGTACCGGGCCGAGCACCTTGTCGACAGGCTTCGCAGACGGTGGTTCGAGCACACCGACGATCTCTCAAATCGACCCGACGGCAGGCCTTGGGTTTTCGGGAGGTGGCAGCTCTTCAGGTGGCAGCTCTTCAGGTGGCACAAAGGTCGCCAGCCTGAATGACCAGATTCCCGCAGGTACCTTCGAGACCGCACCAAAAGGTGCCCTGTCCGACCGAAATTATTCTACCACACGCCTGGATACAGAACGCGCCCTCTCAGCGATCAATGCGTATCGCTCGGAAAACGGCCTGAAACCTCTGAAGCTCAATGCAAAGCTGTCGGCGGCGGCCAAGGCGCACTCGCGGGACCTCTCCAAATGGGATCGTATCTCGCATTACGGTTCGGACGGGTCCAACCCCTGGGACCGCGTCAAACGCACTGGATACAAGCCCCGTCTGGCGGCCGAGAATGTCGGCACCGGACAAATCTCGTTCGACGAAGTCATGCGTGGTTGGAAGGACAGCGAAGGCCACAACAAGAACCTGTTGCTGGCGGACGCACGCGAAGCCGGACTTGCCTTGGTGCATGACCCGAGGACGGAGTTCAAGTCGTTCTGGACATTGGTTCTTGGCACCCAAATGTAGGCTGCTGGCAGTCACCAATCAGGGCCGAAGCAAAAACCGGCAAGGACCGGGATCTAGACAATTGGCATCTTAGAGTAGCGGACGGTCCGTGCGTTCGCGCTCGCGTTGACGCACCGCTTCCGCCACCCCGGCCCAAGCCCAGGAGCGGCCAGCGTCGCCCTCGTAGCTGTGAAATGCAGAAAAGAAATCAGCGATCTGGGCCGCCAGCAATCCGTGGCGGGCCTCTAACGTCTCGGCCATGAATTCAACCTCGTGGGGGTTCGGCGTCACGTCTTGTTCCGGGTACCATAAGCCCATCTGTTCGCAGTCCTCATTGCATGTTTGGCGAATCCCGAAGCAATTTCGGCGCCAGCCGAGCCGTGTCAGAATGGGACGAGTCGCAATCTAATCGCAGGTTGGCCCGTCCTTTCCTGCTTGCCGGCGTGAATTCGTCATGGAAGTGTCTTGGTAGTGGGTTTTGATCGGTGAGTTGTGAGCGAGCACGCGGCGCGGAAGGTTAAGAACCGCAGACCTTCGTGTGTCTCACCAGCCCTGGCGACTTAAAGTGCCTCCGATGCGGCCCGCGGATCTGCCCAGCGCACTCGGCGCAAGGCCGCATACCATGCCTACGCGCAGTACAAATTGGAGACGATTGATATGTTTCGGTCCGAGCTGCAAACAAAGACGTCTAGGTGCCACCAGAGCCTTCGCTTCCTGCGCGTGCAGCTTTTTTCGCTCGCGCTGGCTCTTCCTGCGGCCTTGCCAGCGCTTGCTCAACAAAGCCCACAGGCTTCACCGCCTTCGGACGGCGCCCTGCAGTCAGACACGCCGAGCAAGTCTCAGGCTTCACCAGATAAGTCGGATCCGCCGGCAGGTGACTCAAAGAAACTGGCCCCCTACCCGGAAACGCCGAATGGCTGCCCCTACATAGAGCGTCCACTCCATTCTATCGTTTAAGAAGGTCGTCAGCGCGCAAATCAGCCCCGAGCGGCGGTTCGAGGTCAGTTTCCGGAAGTTGCGCGGACTGACTTTTTGGGTCGGGCGGTCGTCTTGCGGCTTTGTTCCTTCCGCTTGGTCTGCTGTAGTTTGATCCGGAGTTTGGCGGCGCGGAGCTTGCGTGCCGATTTCCGGTTGCCACAAGCCCATGACGTGACCGTGTGCCGAATACTGCGGGCGTTCCGAGCGCTGCTGTCAACGGGCAGGTTGTCGATTGTTTCAGTGTTGAACAGCTGCTTCCACCCCCATTGGCGGAAACCATGTTCCAAGAGGCTGGCCGCCCTGAGGGTGCGGTCGGAACTGGAAGGCTCGCCAAGCACCACAGCCATGATCTTGCGGCCATCGCGCGTGGCGCTTGCCACCACGTTGAAACCCGAATCGCAGATGAAGCCGGTCTTCAAACCGTCGGCACCATCGAACGTTCTTAGAAGGCCATTGTGACTGCCCAGACGGCGTTTCCCGAGCCGGAAGTCCGACATCGACCAGTAGTGGGCAAACTCCGGGAATTCGGTGGTCACCGCCCGTGCCAGTTTCGCAAGGTCGCGGGCTGTGGTGACCTGGCGCTTGTCAGGCAGCCCGTTGGGATTCGCAAAATGGGTGCGCGTCATTCCAAGCCGCTTGGCGGTCGCATTCATTCTTGCGATGAAACGGTCATGGGTGGGCCCCAGGGCTTCGGCGATCATCACCGCGACGTCGTTGGCCGATTTGATGATGAGCGCCTTAAGCGCGGTGTCCATCTTCATCTTGGCGCCGACCGGCAACCCGACCTTGCTGGGTGGTTCCTTGTGGGCGAGCGGAGTACAAATGATCTTCGTGTCGAGCTTGATCTTGCCGTCTCGCAGGTCCTGGAAGGCGATGTAAGCGGTCATCACCTTTGTCAGCGACGCTGGATGCCACTGATCGTCGATGTTCTCTGAGTAAAGCACCTTGCCGGTATCAGCCTCGAACAACAGCGTCGGGCCGGCATTCGCGGCGGCGCTGCCGAGGGCGGAGAGAACCAGGCAAACTAAGGTCAGAGTAAAGCGCATTTCAGCGGATCCTTGGGTTCGCCGCGGCCACTTCCAAATGCTTCGCGTTTAACACATCCACCGATCCCGGCACAATCGACCCGCCCGATTACGGTGACTGAGGTGTGGTTATGCTCCCACAGGCGCCGGCTGGCCAGAAACCGGTTGACCGGCTGCGCCAGAGCTCTCCTCCGTTGACCGCAAAGCGCCGATAGCTATAGTGCAGCGCTCTGCCGACCGGACCGGTCAATCGGCTTGCCCCTGTGGCGGAATTGGTAGACGCGACAGACTCAAAATCTGTTGTCCGCAAGGACGTGCCCGTTCGAGTCGGGCCAGGGGCACCACCGGTCTCACGCATGCGATTCCCCTTTGGTCTATACGCCGCAGCTGCACAAGCCCGCAGTCCGATGAGCCGTGAATAGCCCAATGTGACAACCCAAGCCGCTGTCTTCATTGGCAGCTTTAATACGCCCTGGAATCCGCACATTGCTCCGGAGCGAACCCATTGGTAAATCAAGGTGAAAAGCTGAAAAAATTTTTCGCGGGCTGGTGTCAGTTTTTTCTTGCATGCGCGGGTCAAAGGCATCATACAACCCGCCTCCGTTCGTCCACCTGCCCCTAAGGTCAAGGAGAGCCCCCCAAGGTTCAAGAAAAGCCCCAAAGGTAAGGAGCGGGCGGGTCACATCTATCTGCTGGTTGGGGAGGGTCCGAATGGCCTATGACGACGCCCTCTTCCAATTGGGGATGGACTTGACTCGTTCAAGCACCGCCCAAGAGGAAGATCTGTTTGCGAACACGCACAATGAGGCGTGTGACGAAAGAAAAGACTTCTTTATTGAGCGTCAAGGCGTTCGCTTCGCTGGAACACATCTCATAATTGATTTGTTCGGTGCACGCCGGCTCGATGACCTTAAGTGGGTCGAAGAAACCTTGAAGCGCTGTGTGGAAGTAGCGGGGGCGACCCTCCTGCATATCCACCTTCACCACTTCACGCCAAATGGCGGCGTCAGCGGTGTTGCCGTGCTTTCTGAAAGCCACATCTCAATTCACAGCTGGCCGGAGGCCGATTATGCGGCCTTTGACGTCTTCATGTGCGGTGATGCGAAACCGCACCTGGCGATCGAGGTCCTGCGTGAAGCCTTCGAGGCGGAAGACGTGGTCGTCAAGGAACACAAGCGCGGCGAGGAGCTGGAGGAGATGAAGTGGCAGACCGCCGCTTCGCGCGAAGCTCCTGTTCGCCACGTGGTTGTGACGGCGCCGAAGAAAGCCGCCTGAACCTCGACCACGCGTCATGCCGTGGTGGCCCCGGGGGGCGCGTTTCCCCCGGGGCGATACGGCGTGCTATAGGCGCGGTTTTTAAGATCGTAATGGAGACGAGCCGGCCATGACCGACCGTTGGATCGATGAGACATTCCATGCCGATTGGCGCGTCTCCTTGCTTGCCTCGAATGTGCTGCACGAGGTCAAGACCGAGCATCAGCATCTCATCATTTTCGAGAACCCGACGTGGGGCACGGTCCTCATGCTGGACGGTGTTGTGCAGCTGACCACCAAGGACGAGCACGTTTATCATGAGATGATGGCGCACGTGCCGTTGATGTCTCTGAAGAAGCCGGAAAAGGTTTTGGTTGTCGGGGGTGGCGACGGTGGTGTCCTGCGCGAAGTCCTCAAGCACGCATGTGTCAAGAAGGCGGTTCTTGTGGAGATCGATCAAGAAGTCATCGACACGTCTCTACAGTACTTCCCGCAGATCGCCGCCGGTGCCTTTGCCAACGACCGTGCGCAAACCGTCATCGCCGACGGCATAAAATACGTGGCCGATATCGAGGACGAGTACGACTGCATCATTGTCGATTCCTCTGAACCGATCGGGCCTTCCGCCGTGCTCCACTCCAAGGAGTTCTTTGCCAGTTGCCACCGGGCGCTGCGCGAGGGCGGCGTGCTCGTGACCCAGAACGGACTTGCGCAGCTGCTGCCCGAACATTTGGCCGGCACGACCCGCATTTTTGCTTCCCTGTTCAAGCGCGCGGCGCCTTACATTTGTCACCAGCCCTGTTACTTCGGCGGGTTATTCGCTCTCAATCTGGCGACCGACGATAAATCGGTGATCGGTGTTGAACCGAAAAAGCTGGCCAAGCGGGCCAGGAAACGCAATGTGTCCGGGCTGAAATACTGGACGCCTGCCGTCCATGCCGGTGCTTTCGCCCTTCCCGCCGACTTGGAGCAGATCACCCAGGAAGCCCTTTCAGCCGGCAGGGCGGGCGATGATAGAGGCTACGAAGTGCCGCCCGCGGCGAAACCCGATGCGCCGACCGGACCGGTCCGCATCGCTAGCACCGCGAACATGCAAGCCAATAGGCCTGCAAACAGCTCGTCGCCAAAAGCATAGATCGGCGGCGATTTGCCGGGCCGTCTCCCGACCGACAAGGAAGCCCAAATGCCGTTGCTGCGCATTGATCTTTACAAAGGCCGTACCGATACGGAACTCAAAATGCTTCTCGATGCCGTGCACCGTGCCATGGTCACGGCCTTCAACGTGCCTGAGCGCGATCGCTATCAGATTGTCAATGAATACGCGCCCACACGCATGATCATGGAGGATACCGGGCTCGACATTCCTCGCACCGAGAAGTTTGTCTTCATTCAGGTCACGACGCGTCCGCGCACGCGTGAGGAAAAGCAGACATTCTATAGATTGACGACCGAGGAGCTGGAACGAACTTGCGCGATAGCGCCAAGCGACGTGATGATCAACTGCGTGACCTGCGATGATGAGGATTGGTCGTTTGGTTATGGCCGCGCGCAGTTCCTGACAGGCGAACTGTAATCGTCTCTTCGGGATACCTGAGCGCGCATGTATGTCGGTATCGCCGCGGCCCTCCCAACTGGAGTCACATGACTGTTGTGTTCAGGCATTAAGCCGGACGAGAGTGGACGACAGCCGAGACGCCAGAAAGGGCTTGAAGAAAGGCCTGCAGCCAGTCCCTTATCCGAACGTCAAAACGTAGGAGCAAGCGCATGAAGTACGTCATCTCGTTTCTGCTCGGCAGCGTCCTTGGGGCCGGCTTCGGCGTCGCACTGGGCTTTTTCCTATTTCCTTATGTCTTCCCGCCACCACCGGCTGCCGAAGTGCTGTCTGATGCTGATCGCGCCGCTCAGGTGGTTGCGGAAGGTACCTTCATCCATGCCGACCCCAATGACCCCATACACTGGGGCAAGGGCCAGGTGTCGGTGCGCCGGAATTCGGTCTTCCTGCATGACAACTTCGAAGTCGGCCCGGGTCCGAAGTTCCATGTCTACTTGGTTCCGAAGGCCAACATTCGCACGTCCAGCGATCTCGACAATCAGATGTTCGTTGATCTTGGCCGGTTGCGCGCCTTCCAGGGCAGTCAGCGTTATGAGATTCCCGCCGGCGTCAATCTCGCGGACTTCAAAAGCGTCGTTATCTGGTGCGAGCAGTTTTCAGTGCTGATCTCCCCGGCCGACCTGAAGCAAAAAGGTTAGCTGCGCTTTACGCGAAGCCATCCCGGATCTCGATGGCGCGCTTGTAGGCCGGCCTTGAGCGGACTCGGTCAAAGTACGCCAGCACCGGTCCCTCGGAAATCTCCCAGCCGGCCCCGATCTGCGCCCAGTTGGCGCAATGACCCAGCAGCAGGTCGGGCACCGTGAACTCTTCACCCATAACAAAAGTGTTCTCGCCGAGCCGCTCCCCAAGCACGCCGATGGCCCTGTCAAAGTCGTAGCGACAGGCCTTCATCGCCGTTTCGCTGCGCAGGTCCTCGGGCAGAATGAAGGTATTCTTGGCATTGAACCACAGTGGCGACTCGACGTCGTCCATGGCGAACTGCGTAAAGCTGTCCTGCTTGGCCCGCGCGAGGCTTCCAGCCGGATAGGTCAGCTTCCCATGCTTGTCGGCGAGAAACTGGCAGATCGCGACTGAGTCAATGATGTAGTCGTCACCGGTCTTCAAGACGGGAACCTTGCCGGACGGATTGATGACCTTGCATTCCGCGCTGCGCGGCATGACCGGGTCGATCTCGTAGTCCGCTCCGATTTCTTCCAGCATCCACAGGACCCGAAAGGCACGCGTCTTGGGAAACCCGATGAGCTTGTACATGGCAATCCTGCTGATGTCTCAACACTAATATCACTTCGGGGCAGTACTAGAGGCTGACCGCACCGTTGGGAATTCAAATGAACGCGAAGCCGCATGGCCCAATGCCTCGCATTGCCGGGCCATTTCAGCGTAGTCGCTGCGCCATCACCGAAATGGTGCGCGCATACACCTCCGCCCGGTTCCATTCCTTGATGGCGCGATAGTTTGCTGTGCCGCGTCCCCAGCTGCCCCCGCGCCGCCATCCATGCGCACGCAGGTAGTTGGCGGTTGAGGCGAGAATATCGGGAATGCTGCGGCGCAGATCACGGCGTCCGTCGCCATCATAGTCAACCGCGTATTTGTCGTAAGATTCCGGCAGGAATTGCACCTGGCCGATTTCGCCGGCCCACCCGCCGCGCATCTGACGTGGGGTCATGTCGCCGCGCTGCACGATCCTCAAAGCCGCGTGGAGATGGCGCTTGAAAAAGCTCGAGCGGCGGCAATCATACGACAGCGTTGCGATGGATTGGATGATGGAGTACTTGCCCGATCCATCGCGGCCGAAATTGGTTTCAAGTCCCCATATGGAGATCAGAATTTCGCGCGGGACGCCGAAGCGCTTCTCGATGCGGTTGAGCAGCTGTTGGTATCGCCTGAGCCGCGTTCTGGCTCGCTTCATCAAGTATGGTCCGACGCGGCGCTTATAGAAGGCATTGAAGCTCAGCTTGAAGGAGCGTTGCGAACGGTCCCGCCGGATGACGCGTCGGTCGTAACCGACACCCTTGAAGGCACGGTTCAGGGTTCGTTGCGAGATGCCGCGCCGCTTCGCCTCCACCTTGAAGTCCGCCAGCCAGGCTGAGAAGCCGCTGCTGCTGCTGCCGCACCGGGCCGCGCTTGCTGGTGAAAGTCCTCCCGCAACGGAGATCAGCGTGAACATGAACAGCACAGTGATCCGACCGGAGGGCCACACGTTTAACCCCATCATGGTTCCCTTGGCGATAAATCGACGCGCCACACTGTTAGCGGATTTCACAGGACCAATCTATGGCGGGAGGTTTGGAGGTCCGGAACTTGAACGCAATGCAATCAGCACTGTCCAGTCCGCTCGAAGACACCGTTTCGAGGATAAGGCAGCTCCATGCCCACATT
>JARFQY010000111.1 GCA_029287535.1 Filomicrobium sp. | reverse complement strand
TTGGCCTCAAATCGGTCAGCCGGTCACGCAGCCGTTTGGCAAAGACCTCCAATTCGCGCGGCGAATACGGGCGCGTCTTGGCTGACTCCGGATCCTGGTAGAGAGCAAGCACCAGCGCGGCAGTGTTACCAAAGTTGTCGTTCACCGCAGGGATCGAAGCGCCCGCGGGCAGATCCGCGGCCAATAAATCCATCTCTGCACGGAGCTTGGCCCACACAGGACGGATATCCATGATGTCGTCTAGAGCCGTGACCTGAACGACTGACCGACCAACCATGCTGGTCGATTGCACGCGACGTACCATATCGATATTGGCGGCGGCGATCTCCACCTTGTCCGTAACAAGTTCCTCCACCTGCTGTGCGGTAGCGCCGGGCCAATCTGTCGTAATCACAGCCTCTCGAATCGTGAATTCTGGATCCTCGCGACGTGGCGCGTCCAGAAACACATTCAGTCCCCAGGCCAGCATGACGAGCGCAAACCCAAGAACAATCGGTTTGTGTGACAGGGCGAACTTTGGAAGGTTCACGACTCCTGCTCCACTTCGAAGAAGGCATTGACCCGCTCACCGTCGCGAAGATAGTGAGCACCGTCGACGATCAGCTTCATTCCGTCAGTCAGTTCGCCGTCAGAGACCGGCTCGATTCCCTGCAGAGTGCCTAGAGTCGATCCGAGCTTAACCGCGACCTTAACTGCCAATTCCTCGCCGTTCTCCTGCTCACTGACAGTGAAAACGTAATGGTCCGGCCCGTCCTTCAGGATGGCCTGCGCAGGCACGTAGAAGCCTTCGGCCAATTGACCGCTTCGGAGATCGACACGAACAAGCTCCCCGGGCCGCAAGAGCCAACGCTTGCGCGAGAGAAAAATGTGGTCGCCTTCCTTTGTCTCAGGCGGCAATCGAGATGCGAGCAGGTCCTTGGCCGGGTCCAGACCACCGAGATCTGCCACTTCCCGAAAGGTCCAAATCTCCAAAAAAGGCATCCGACGCTCGCCCATCCGGACACGGACTTTCTTGACCGTAAAAACAGGATCAAAGGAGCCTTTGAGGTCAGGCAACGTCAGGCCTTCCGCCTTCCAAACGAAATACCCGTCAGCGTCCTCATGCAAAATCGCTTCGTTGACAAAATAGGGCGGCTTGCCGTCGCCGGATTCTGAGACGATGTCCCAAATGTCGTCGATACGATAAATTTTCTCTGCAGCCTGGCTCTCGGGAGCATCGACCTCAACCTGTCTATTGCGCACGAGAAGCGTGACCATAAAGGTGCGCGTGGAAGCATCGGCAACCGCATCCTTGTGGTGAACCCAACCGTCAATTGGCTCAGAGGCATCATCTGTATAGATCTTGAGAATGTCATTGTAGTTGATGCCCCGATCGGTCTCCGCCGAAACAGCGACCTGGACCTTGATCGGGTCCATCATCTGAACCGTCATCACCGGCTGGCCGCGCTTCACGTATCCGCCAGGGATCACGTGAACCTTGGAGATCTGCCCTTTGAACGGCGAGTAGAGCTCGGTGTCGATGAGATCGCGCTTCGCTTCGCGCAGCGACTGTTGCGCTTCGATGACCTGCGCCTCAGCTGACGCCAGCTCAGCCTCTGCCTCACCGAGTCGCGATTGAACTTGGGCAAGGCGAGCGGACGCAGCCCGGAATGCCGCGCGCGCTTCGTCCGCTTTCTTTTGAGTGCCCGTACCCGTCTTCAAGAGACGATCCTGTCGTTCGAACTCCTTACTCGAACGATCGACCTCGGCTTGCATTTCCTTGAGCTCGTTGGGAATGGTCTCCTGGACTTCCGTACGGACCGACTGAGCCTTGGCTTCGCTGCTCCGAACGCGCGCCTCGGCCTCGCCTACCCGAATGCGGTAGCGTTCGCTCTCCAGCGAAGCCAGTAGAGTGCCGCCCTCGAGAACTTCGCCTTCCTTCGTCAGAATACGGCCATCAATGTTCTCGCCAGGCTCTCGGACATAGTTGACACGCCCATCGACCTGGAACCCGACAAGCTCTTTTTTCCAAGAGCCAACCGAGCCGGCAACAAGCGTCGTCCGGCTTGGATTTGAAGTCTCTAGCGATACATAAGATACGGGCCGCGCGGGCCGCGCGGTTACTTCTTCCGACCTATCATCGCAGCCCGCGATGACACTGCACGCAACAGCAACGGCGAACCAAATGAACGTCCGGCCGATTGTGATCCCCATTTGAGCAGCCCCCCAAGCAAGCCACCAAATTTCCGCCTCATGTTCTCCGCACTGCGGTCGCTAGCTTGAGTGTAAAACATCGCCGAGCTGTGGCAACTCATTCGAATTTGACGAATTTCATTGGCTCACGACACTGCCCGCGCCTGCTTGATGTGTTAGCGTAATCCCGCTCAGGCCATCGGAAATAGCCTTTGGGCTGGTACGATGCCTGCTGGGGGCAGGTCGCGGTTTCTTCGCCGAATACGACGACCAAGGCGAAGTGGCTTCGGCAACGGACATTAATGCTAGAATTGCGGTGCCAAAGTGCGAGTTTCTGATGGGGCACAGAAGCCTCAGCCAATACGTCTGCTGAGCAATAGTATGCTTCTTTGGGGGGCTGGCCTCTGCTCGGTCGCTATTGCTCTTGGCATTGGCCTACTCTCCGACAAGCGAGAGCAGCAACTCGGCGCAGCCATCGTCGTCGATATCGAGGGCCAACCGCCTTCTGCAATCGCGGCGGAGGTGGATGAAAATCCTTCTTCATTACAAACTGCTGCCGCCCAGATTGCCGAAGCCGACGCCACGCAAAGCGTCGCTGACGAACAGCACTCTGAAGAGGATCTCGCAACTGAGCAAGAACCAGCAGAGAAGCTATTCATCCGCGATGCGGTTCGCCTCAAATTGACCGATCCAGGTTTGCGGAAATCTGTTCACCCCGATGACCTGGCAGCGATCGAGAGCTTTCACGCAGGACAGGACGTTCCCGCGCTCTGGATAGACAGCGCCGGCATATCGCCTGCTGGCAAAGCTGTTCTTGCCGAGTTGGGCAAGGCCGAGGATTGGGCGCTCGAACCGTCAGAATTCTTGGTGCCGCCCTCTGACTATCAACCTATTTCGGCAGAAGATCAGGCAGCGGCCGAAGTCGCCATCGGTCTGGCTGTGCTGAGATATGCTCGCTACGCGCAAGGCGGTCGCCTGAGCCCGTCAAACTTGAGCGAACTGATTGAC
>JARFQY010000365.1 GCA_029287535.1 Filomicrobium sp. | reverse complement strand
GAAATCACGCGGCTCGTCGACCAGTTCATGCGCGATCCGTTACGCATCGAGGTGGCCAAGCCGGCAACGGCCGCACAGACAATCAAGCAGCGCTTCCGCTATTGCGAGAGCAGTGAAGATTGGGCCAAGCGCGAGGAGCTTCGCGAACTCATGCGCGCCGAGGACGTCAGGAACGCAATCGTCTTCTGCAACCGCAAGCGGGATGTGGCGATCCTTCTGAAGTCGCTTTCGAAACACGGCTTCAACGCCGGGGCTCTGCATGGCGACATGGACCAAAAGGCGCGCACGGAGACGCTCGACAAGTTCCGCTCCGGCGAAATCACGTTCCTCGCGGCCAGTGATGTCGCGGCACGCGGCCTTGATATCCCGGATGTCAGCCACGTCTTCAACTTCGATCTTCCATGGCAGTCGGACGACTACGTGCATCGGATCGGCCGTACAGGTCGCGCCGGCCGCGAAGGCTCGGCAACGTCGCTTGTCACTTTCGAAGACCTAAAACTCTTGAAGCAAATCGAACAAATCACCGGCGACAAATCGGAGTGGATCGGCGATCCCCCGAGCGAGTCCGATTATGCAGATTCAGCTTCACGAAAACGCAGGCGGTCGAAATCGGGCCCCGGGCGCTCACAGTCCAGTCGGGCCGGAACCGGTCGCGGCGGGTCCGGACGGCGCGACGGCGAAGCGCCTGGCCGGCGCGCACGCTCTGGAGGGGCCGAGGCCTCTCGCGAAGGTGAAGGACAAGGTGCTGGTCGTGGCAACCGGCGGCCAGGACAAGAACGGCCTGAGAGTGGGCAACGGCGCGGGCGCGGTTCTGCCGCGGCAAGACCCGAGTCACGACCAGGCGCGGCACAACCGTTTGTTGAAGGGGGCGAGCAGCAAAGCCCGCCTGGCGGCCGACGCAAGCAGAAGAGCGCAGGCCACGCCGCAGCGAGTACGGAAAGCGGTAAGTCGGCATTTGGGCGGAATGATCAAATTCCGGATTTCCTGCGCCGCCCCGTGAAAAGGAAATCGACAGCCAAAAAGCCAGCCGAGGTGGCAAACTAACTCGGCAGGCGATTAAAGCACGGCGGCGACTGCGCGTTTCAGCGTGGCTCGCGCCGTCCTTCTTGGCTATCAAACGTCGCCTTTCCAGTCGCCATGAACCGCATTGAGGAGTGTGAGTGCTGCGACCGCGGCGGTATCGGCGCGCATTATGCGCGGCCCTAGCGATATGGCGGTGACGAACTCGTAGGCCAAAAGGGATTCCCTCTCGTTGGGGGCAAACCCGCCTTCGGGACCCACCAGTAGGGCAAACGGACCAGGGGCGAGCCTTGCAAGGCTGGCGAGAGGATCAGCGATCTCCGCCGCTTCGTCGCAAAAGACAATCCGGCGCGTCTTGTCCCAGCTCTCCAACAGCCGTGCGAGAGGGACCGGTTCGGCGACCTCGGGTATTGTCAGGATACCGCACTGCTCGGCTGCCTCAATGACGTTTGCGCGCATCCGCTCAAGATTCACTCGGCCGGCTATTGTTCGTCGCGTAAACACAGGGTGCAGGTGGGCGGCTCCCAATTCGGTGGCCTTTTGAACCATGTAATCGAGCCGCGAACGCTTCAGCGGCGCAAACAAATAAGATATGTCCGGTCCGCTCTCCTGAGCCCGGGTTTGTTCTTCCACGATCATGCGGCAGCGGCGCCTGGCGGTGTCGCGCAAAGTCGCTTTCCACTCGCCGTCCCGGCCGTTGAAAACGAGGATTGTGTCCCGGCTTTTCAGGCGCAGAACGTTGAGCAGGTAGTGTGCCTGCTGGCTCGTGCATTCAACCGCCTTTCCGGCCCCTAACGGGGCATCGACGAAAAGACGCTCGGAATGGAAGTCATGTATGGGCATGATCTCCGTGTTATCCATCCTTTCGAGAATTGCAAGCTTTCAGCCGGCGGAGAAACAGGCATGGCCGCGCCTTCCACCAATGAGCCTCTCCCGCGAGAAGGGGCCGTCGCGGACGCTGCCCAGGGCAATTGGGTTGACGCCCACGCGCCACGCGCTTGGCGGCCCTATCTGCGGCTTGCCCGAGCGGATCGGCCGATCGGCATTTGGCTGCTGCTGTTTCCGTGTTGGTGGGCGCTGGCGCTGGGATTTCTTCACAAGGCACACGCTGCTGGTCTGAGCGCCGGCGATCTGCTGGCCGGTGTCTGGTACGCCATCTTGTTCGTGATCGGAGCTTCCGTCATGCGTGGAGCCGGCTGCGCGTACAACGACTATGTCGACCGCGATTATGACGCCAAGGTTGCCAGGACGCGGTCGCGTCCAATTCCGTCCGGACAAGTCTCTCCAAAGGCGGCGCTGGCTTTCGTGGTCGTTTTGTCCCTGATCGGCTTCACGGTACTGGTGCAGTTCAACACCTTTACGATCTGGCTTGGGATCGCCTCGCTGGCGCTGGTGGCAGTCTATCCCTTCATGAAGCGGTTCACCTACTGGCCGCAGCTGGTCCTTGGTCTGACGTTCAACTGGGGTGCATTAGTGGGCTGGGCGGCCGTCCACGGCGCTCTCGGCCCAGCGCCCGCACTGCTCTATGCGGGGTGCGTTTTATGGACCATCGCGTATGACACCATTTATGCGCATCAGGACAAAGAAGATGACCTGTCGCTCGGGCTCAAGTCGACGGCCATCCGGTTCGGATCACAAACGAAGCCCTGGCTTACGGGACTGTTTGCTGGTGCGGTGGTGGCCTGGGCGGGCGCGGCCTGGCTCGCACCGGCAGTATTCTTCACGTATCTGGCGCTCGCCGCTATTGCATCTCACTTCTACTGGCAGGTTGCGACGCTGCGTACCGATGATGCGGAAAACTGCCTTTCGAGGTTCAAATCGAACCGGTGGATCGGTTGGGCGTTTCTTGCCGGGCTGTGCGCCGACCTGGCCGTACGAGGGTACACTGGCGCGGCTTGATGACGCGCAAATGCCTGACGGAGTGCCATCTGGGATCGGTGAGTGCTGCTTGTTTGCCGATCGCTCAGGTCCGTTCCGCCTGCTGTCAGCGGCCTTTCGGTACTGGGTTTGAACCTTTAAAGAGCCGTTGGATCTTTTCTAGGCAGCTGAATTTCTACAGGCGGCTCAGCTCTGGGTCGAACAAGCCAGCTCACGTCTTTATTTGGTCCTGTTGGCAAGCCCGATCGCGACGCTTGCCCATTCGGCCCCGGTCGTGCAGGACATGGGGCCACCGTGCTGCGCTATCCTCCGCAGCAAGGAGATTTGCTTAATCGCAGCAGAGGTCACGTCATGAGCCAAAAACAGTCCAAAAGCGCTGGGAAGCAGCTTCTGCACCTCGTGTTTGGAGGTGAACTCACAGATCTCGACGCCGTTCAGTTCAAGGATCTCGACAAACTCGACATCGTTGGTATCTATCCGAACTACGCGGAGGCCGAAAAAGCCTGGAAATCCGCCGCGCAGCGTTCCGTCGACAACGCTCAAATGCGTTACTTCGTTGTCCACATGCACCGACTCATGGAGCCAGAGCCACATCCGGATGAGGACGACGAATAGGAGGTGTTCCTGCCGCCACTTCGTTGAGACAACGGGAAGAATGATCTCGCATTGACCGAGCCCCTCAAAAAGCCGCGAACCACGACCGCACATTCCAGTGCTATTTCGGAGCCTGATGCACCCACTCAGGCCAAGGGCGGGGCGTATGACGAACACTCCAGGCAGCTTTTCAAGAGATTTGTCAAAGACTGGATCGTGCCGAGGTGGCGGCAAATGCTGTGGGCGCTGCTGTTGATGGCATGCCTGGCGGCCGTTACAGGCGGCTATCCAATGATCATCAAGGCGTCCTTCGATACGCTTATGGCGGACGAAGGCACGAACCTACTGCTGGTTCTGGGTGCGATCATTACGGTAACGATGCTGCGCAGCATCTTCCTCTATCTGCAGACCGTCGCAACCCAGCGCATCGTGACCCGAATGTCGACCGACATTCAAATGCACGCGTTCACGCATCTGATCAATGCTGACTTCGCTCGGTTGACGCGAGAAACGCCGGGCCGATTACTGTCGCGTTTGACCAATGACATCAACTTTCTCCAGCAGGCGGTGCAGGCGAGTCTCAATACCGCCGTTCGTGACACGTTGATGGTGATCGCGCTGGTCGCCTCAATGATCTATCTCGACCCGCTGATGTCGTTGTTCGTTCTCGGCGTCTATCCGATCGCGGCGTTGCCAATCGCGATGATCTCTGAACGTCTGCGCAAGGTCGCCAAGCGGACCCAGCACGAGCTCGGCGATATGACGTCGTTGTTGTCAGAGAACCTGAGCGGCGTTCGGCTGATCAAAACATACCGGCTCGAAGATTATGCCGCGGAGAAAGTCCACGGCAGTTTCGAGCAGGTGTTCAGCCTGAAAATGAAGGCCGTCCGCAACAGGGCGCGGCTCGATCCCCTACTGGAAGCACTTGGTGGCCTAGCCGTGGCAGGCGTGATCGCGTTCGCCTATTGGCGCATCGCCAGCGGCATCTCGACGGTCGGCGACTTCATGGGCTTCATCACCGCACTGCTGATGGCGGCGCAACCGATCCGAGCGCTCGGCAATCTGACGGGGCGGATCCAGGAGGGCATGGCGGCGGCTGAACGCCTCTACGGCCTGCTCGATGAAAAGCCGTCCATTGTCGATGCTCCCGGTGCAAAACCATTGGCGATCGACAAAGGTGGCATCAGGTTCGAGCACGTCTCGTTCGCCTATGAGCAGTCGACCGACCAAAGGGCGATCGAGGACTTTTCACTTGATGTGCGGGGCGGTACCACGGTCGCTCTGGTGGGGCGTTCCGGGGCTGGCAAAACCACGATCATAAACTTGGTGCCGAGGCTGTTTGACGTGACCCAGGGCCGGATCAGCATCGATGGCCAGGATATTCGCTCGGTCACGCTGCAGTCCCTGAGAGCATCGATTGCGCTTGTCAGCCAGGACGTGACGATGTTCGACGATACGATCCGTGCAAACATTGCACTGGGCCGGCTTGATGCGACTCCGGAGGAAATCGTGGCAGCGGCGCAGGCAGCGGCGGCGCATGAATTCATTCTGGCTCAGCCCCAAGGCTACGACACGATGATCGGAGCAAGCGGGCTGCGGCTTTCAGGTGGTCAGCGGCAGCGCATCGCACTGGCAAGGGCCATCCTAAAAGACGCCCCGATACTGTTGCTCGATGAAGCGACGAGCGCGCTTGACACGCATTCCGAACAGCTTGTGCAGGCGGCCTTGGCGCGCTTCACCATGAACAGAACGACGCTCGTGATCGCGCACAGGCTGTCGACTGTTCAGAACGCCGATCTCATTTGTGTCATGGAAGACGGTCGTATCGCCGAAACGGGCCGCCACAACGAGCTGATGGCCCGCGAGGGGAGTTATTCACAGCTGGCGCGCGCACAACTGGTGGCTGAGCCCGAGCCGGCTGCGCAACCCGTGGGTAGCGCGATCACAGGCCGCGAGTGAAGTTTCCAGCGATTGTCTGCTGCTATTCCCGCTGCAGAACACTATCAACGAAGCGGTTCGCCCAGCCGTTCGACTTGAAGCTTTCAGTGACCTCTTCAGAATCATAGCGGGTTTCGACCCAATCCATGAAGGCGATCGGCTGTTCCTCATTATCGGCGACATACCGCTCGAAGAAATAGTCAAGGATCCCCGTGTCCGCCTGCCGAATGTGGCCATACTTCAAAGAAAGCTCGTCCTTGGCCTTCTCGATCGGCATGCCTTCGCGGAAATGCCGGTATAAAACGCTCATCAGACCGGCACGGTCGGCTCCAGATTTGCAATGCATGAGCATTGGATACTCGATCCGCTGGAACAAAGCCTTGGCCCGGCGAAGCTCTTCGACCGTCGGCGCAGCCCGTGAACGGACCTGAAAATTGATCAGCTCCAGGCCCAAATCCTTGCAGACCTGCTCTTCCAGCCAATAACTGCCGCACATTCGCTCGCCGCGAAGATTGACAATCGTCTTTACACCATCGCGCTTGATACGGTGAAAATGGTGTGGCGCGGGCTGGGCGCTGCGCCAAGCATCTCTGGCCAAGGCGTGCTTGTTCAAATAGGCAAGCCTGAAAATGCCATGGTCCATCAACAGCATATCCAGACGGATTGCGGCCGGCCCAAAATGCCGTCGCATCCAATCTGGGCTGTGGTTTATCAGCCCTGTGCGCCATGCCATGCTGACACGCTTTACGGCGCGCTTATATCTTTTGGCCAGTCCCGCCATTACCTACCGATCGCCAAGTGAGTTGTGAGTTCCAAATAAAACCGCCCCGTGTTCGGGGTCACCTTCAACCCCATGCGGACGCAACCCTGAATGAACGACGGTGCGATCTCGATTAGCTTCGAGTTCCGCCCCCAAACCCCCGAACTTTTAACCGCTGGCGTTATATCTCCAGCCGCATTCGAACCACTCTCACTACTCCCGTCATCGAAGACTATTCCGAGGAGCCGGATCTCCAACCTACATACAAATAACGCACATTGCTAACCGGTCGCTATTATGTGGTATTGGACAAGACGGCAAGAGATGACAGTCTTGCGTCACAGTGTGGCGAATAAACCCCAGAATTTTGACCATTTTGATCGCCGACAAGAGGGCACCGGCTTACCGAGAGCCGCACTTTTCGAATCGGATCAGCTCGCTATAAGATTACGCACAGCGCCGAAGGTGAACTCGTCGATGGCACTGACGAAAAGCATGAAATCGAAGCTGATGCGGCTCGGCGGTGCAAACCTGGCGCGGTTTATCGGCATGGTCGAACGGACCTGCGAACATCGCTTCGATCCCCCGGATATGCAGGAAACGTTTGTTGAACAACATCCGGCGATCTGTGCCTGCTGGCATGGCCAATTTATGATGCTCGCCGCGTCCCGGCCTAAAAGCTTGAAATTCTCGGCCATGGTAGCGCGTCACGGCGACGCGGAACTGATCGGCGAAGCCATGCGCCGCCTCGGAGTCGAACTCATTCGGGGTGCCGGTGCAGGAGATCGTCGCAAAGATCGTGGCGGGGCCTATGCGTTGAAGGCGTCGCTTTCGACTTTGAAGGCAGGGTCAAGCGTCGTCATTACCGCGGACGTACCACCAGGACCAGCTCGGAAGGCCGGCGAGGGCATCATTACGCTCGCCAGGCTTTCCGGTCGGCCGATTCTGCCGGTAGCGGCGGCAACGTCGCGCTATCACGCGCTTAACACCTGGAGTCGGCTAACGTTCAATCTGCCCTACGGCAAGCTCGGATTCGCCATGGGCACCCCGATCTTCGTTCCGCGCCAAGCTTCAGCAGAGGAGCTTGAAGCCCTGCGCAGGCAACTGGAGGCGGACCTCAATGAAGCGACCGAACGGGCGTTTGCGCTCGTCGGCGCCGATCCGACGCGAGCCACACCTCCGGGCGCACGAGACCCAAAGCTCGCACCACTGCCGGTCGGGCTTGGCCTCAAAACATACCGCGTCGGCACCCGTGCGCTTCAGGTCGCGGCACCGCTGGTATTCGGCTATCGAGAGCGCCAAGGAAAAGAAGTGCGCGCGCGGAGGGCCGAACGATTCGGACAATCTGAAGTGGAGCGGCCCAAGGGTCCGTTGCTATGGCTGCACGCGGCAAGTGTCGGAGAAACCAACGCGATTTTGCCGGTTATCGAGGGCCTGCGCGGGCGACGTCCCGACCTGCGCTTCTTGCTGACGACAGGTACACGCACGTCGGCGCGGCTGGCCGAAGAACGGCTCGGTGACAAAGCCATTCACCAGTTTGTCCCTCTCGATGCGCCGAGGTTCGCACGCAATTTCATCAAGCACTGGCTGCCGGACGCGGCCGTTTTCACTGAGTCTGAGATCTGGCCGAATCTGATCTTGGAGACCGCCGCACGCGACATCCCGCTCGTTTTGATTAACGCCAGAATGTCCAAGCGCAGCTTCCAGCGGTGGCGGCGGCAACCGGGCATATCGGTCCCGTTGTTCAACAGATTCAGCCTGGTGCTGTCACAGAATACTCGCTTTGCCAGACAGTTTTCCGAGCTGGGTGCACGGCGCGTTGAAGTTGCTGGCAATCTGAAGATCGACGCCCCTCCGCTGCCGGTCGACCTGAGCGCTTACGAGGAACTCAAAGCGGCGGTCAACGACCGCGAGTGCTTTATCGCGGCTAGTACCCACAATTCCGAAGACGATATCGTAGCCGATGCCCATCTGAGCATCGCCAAGGTTCACGACGGGCTCCTCACCATTATTGCGCCGCGGCACCCCGAGCGGGGGCAGGCCATCGCGGACATGCTGCAAGCCAAGGGCCTGAAGGTGGCACGACGTTCGCTCAATCAGCTGCCCGAAGCCACCACGGATGTTTACGTCGCCGACACCATCGGAGAATTGGGTACTCTATTTGCACTGTCTCCGGTCGCTCTCATCGGCGGGTCACTCGTCGACAAAGGGGGGCAGAATCCGGTGGAAGCGATCCGGCACGGCGCGGCGGTTCTCACAGGCCCCCACCACAAGAATTTCGATGATATCTTCGAGGCCTTATTGGAGAAGGGCGGGGCTCAAAAGGTGAGCACGTCTGAAGAACTGGCGCGCGCGGTGATCGCGCTGATCGGCGATCCAGCCGGGCTCGCGGAACAACGCACCAAGGCCAACAACGCGGTGAACGAAATGAAAGGCGCATTGGAAACGACGGTCGAAGCCCTTATCGCGCGGCTGCCGGAGACAACCTCCGACCAAAAGGAGCTGGACTGTGCCTCTTGAGGAGCCCTCCTGGTGGTATGGGACCAGCGAGGATGACCTGCGTATTAGGGCATTGCGTCCACTTTCGGGACTCTATGGCTGGGCGGCGCAACGGCGTTTGCTCAACGCACAACCCTATCACTCAAGACTTCCGGTCATTTGTGTTGGCAACTTCACCGCTGGCGGAACCGGTAAGACCCCGCTCTCAATGATGATCGCCACGCTGTTGAGGGACCGCGGTGCGCAGCCCGTATTTCTGACGCGTGGCTATTCGGGGCGTAAGACCGGGCCGGTCTGGGTCAATCCCGGTAGTCACTTAGCCAAGGACGTCGGTGACGAGCCCTTGCTGCTCGCCCGGTGTGCACCGACTATGCTGGCGCGGGATCGTGCCAAAGGTGCGCAGGAGATTGAGGCCTCGGGGACAGCCACTCACATCATCATGGATGATGGCTTGCAGAATCCGTTACTCGCGAAGTCCCTGAGTATCGCCATAGTGGATGCGGTTCGTGGGCTGGGCAACGGCCAGGTCATTCCCGCCGGCCCCCTGCGCGCACCGATCGAATTCCAATTCGGTCTGGCCGATGCAATCGTGGTCAACGGTGACGCAGGAGGAAGCATTCGACGGGACCTGAGAAGTGCGTTTCCCGGACCCGTTCTTTCTGCCGTCATTGCTCCCACTGAAGACGCCGACGCTTTTGACGGGATGCGCGTCGTGGCCTTTTCCGGCATTGGCAATCCGGCGCGTTTTGTGGCTTCGCTTGGACACGCGGGTGCGCATGTAATCAGCTCGAAGACTTTCAAGGACCACCACAACTTCACGGACGCAGAGGCACAAGACTTGATCGATCTGGCGCGTCGTTGCGACGCTCAGCTTGTGACAACAGAAAAGGACCTGGCGCGACTCAAGGGGCGTGGCGGAGCGTGCGGGGAGCTTGCTAAGAAGACGCGGGTGTTGGCGATCCAATTGATAATGGAGTCGCGCGATCTGGCGCGGCTAGAGTCGCTCGTCGATGGAATTCTGGTGAAAGACAAAGCGACAGCCTAGGAGCGCACGCGACGGGGCGTCATCTACCTACCGCGGTTGCGGTACTCCATGAACCGTCTGTACGACACGTGAGCATCCACATAAGCCTCTTGATGCTCAACGCTCCAATATCTCAGATTATCCAGGGAAATAGGTTTGCCGGTAACCGCGCAACGCACGAAATCACCAGGTGATATAACCTGGAACTCACCGTCCAGATAGCGAACCGTGGCTTCGCCTTTGAGACCAAACAAAGTCTCTAAACGGTTCATTCCTTCCCTCCTATCTCGGCGCTCGAGCAAAATGAATCCAGCACTATTCCGCAGCCTCCTTTGATCGCCCTTCCCAGCGCCATCGTCAAGGCACGTTGCAGCGGCGAATTCCACCAGACGCTAGGACATTGGTACGGTGGATGCCCAAAAAACGATCAGAACAGGGAACCCTGGTCTGGGCCACGACGCTTGCGGGTTGGCCGGCGGGCCTCACCCTTGCCCGACCCGGCTTTATCCACCGACGCACCATCCGGCCGCGCCGAGCCGGGCCCGCGATGCCGCTGCTCGGGAACCTCCTGCACGCGGGCAGCAACGCGACCATCATAGAACTCGATCTCCAAGTCATGTCCGGCCTGCAATTGCGCCGACCGGCGCACCATCGCACCTGATCGTTCCCGCACCAGTGCGAATCCTCTCGCTAAAACGCCCTGATAGCTCAGACTTTGCAACAGTTTGGTTAAAGACTCGAGGCGCTGGCGCCGCGAAACATGGCTATTGCTAAAGGCCTGGTACGCACGCGCCTCCAGCGCTGTGACGCGGTCGCGCGATTGTCGCAGACGGTGCATCAGTGCGGACGGCCGCAATCGTCCAGCGGTTCCTTCGAGACGAACGCGGCGTTGGCTGGTCGTGCGCATCAATGCCTGCCGCCCATGATTGTCGAGGCCAGCAACGGCCTCACGGCAACCCGAGATCCGCGCCACGAGCAAGCGTGGCGTCAGTCGCGTTGCAACTCGGGTCAATCGCAATCCACTGCGATTGGTAAAAGCGATAAGGGCGGTTGCCAGGCGGTGCTCCGCGCGATCCAGGCGCTGGCGCGGTTCTGCAAATAGAGCATCGCGTCTCGGCAGACCGCGGCCGGCAGCTTTCAGCCGGTCGCTGGCCCGCTCTAGTCCGCGGCGGACAGCGATGCGCTGGCGGTCGCCGGTTTGCTGCAACCTTTCCAACAATTCGGAGTGTTTTGGAACGGCCCATTCTGCGGCTTTGGTCGGCGTCGGTGCGCGCGCATCAGCGGCAAGGTCGATCAGTGTCCAGTCGGTCTCGTGCCCCACAGCCGATATCAGCGGCAACTCGCTTTCGGCGGCCGCGCGAACAACAACTTCCTCGTTAAAGCCCCAAATATCCTCAAGGCTCCCGCCTCCGCGCGCAACGATAACAACATCGGGACGCGGCACCAATCCGCCGGCGGAAAGGGCATTGAAGCCGCGGATGGCGGCGGCGACCTCGGCGGCGCAGGTTTCTCCTTGAACACGCACCGGCCAAATGACGACGCGCGTTGGAAAGCGTTCGTCGAAGCCGTGTAGCATGTCGCGAATGACCGCTCCTGTCGGACTTGTGACGATGCCGACGACGCCTGGCAAAAACGGCAGGGGCTTTTTGCGATCGTCCTCAAACAATCCCTCAGCGGCCAACTGCTTCTTGCGGGCCTCCAACAGCGCCATAAGCGCGCCGACACCGGCCGGCTGGAGCGTCTCTATAACGAGCTGGTACTTACTCTGGCCGGGAAAGGTGGTCAGCCGACCGGTCGCCACAACCTCCATGCCCTGTTCGGGTTGAAAACGCAGGCGGCTGGTCGTGCCGCGCCACATGACTCCAGCGAGGACGCTGCGTTCATCCTTGAGGTCGAGATAGACGTGTCCGGAAGCAGGGCGCGAAATCCGGCCCAATTCGCCGCGTACGCGGACGTGTTCGAAACCACTTTCCAGGGTTCGCTTGATGGCGCCCGAGAGTTCGGAAACCGTGAACTCGGGCGCGTTTCCGGTCCCGGATTGTGCTTCATCTGGTAGCAGTGCGCCTGTGCTTGGAGTTTCGGGCACGAATCAGTCCTGATTTGTTTCTTCTCAGCACGATGATACACCATCCAATCTTGGCAATCAGAAGCCACGGCACAAGTCGTGGCAAAGGTCCTGGAAAAGTCCACAATGAACGTTCTTCTGATCGGCGGCGGCGGGCGTGAACACGCGTTAGCCTGGGCAATCTCCGCCAGCCCCAAAATCAGCACGCTGTTTTGCTCGCCCGGCAACCCTGGCATCTCGGAAGTGGCCACCTGTGTCGCTATTGATGTTGAGGATCATCAGGCGGTTGTCGACTTCTGCCGGCTGAACGCGGTCGAACTGGTGGTGGTCGGTCCGGAGGCCCCGCTTGTTGCCGGACTGGCTGATGATCTGAGAGCTGCAGGTCTGCGCTGTTTTGGGCCGGGAAAGGTGGCAGCACAATTGGAAGGCTCGAAGGCGTTCACCAAGCGCCTTTGCGACGCGGCGAACATCCCAACCGCGCGCTATCGCACTTTCAACAGCGCAGCGGACGCCAAGGCCCACCTCGCCGAGCACTCGCTGCCGGTGGTGATCAAGGCCGACGGGCTGGCGGCTGGCAAAGGGGTTGCGATCGCCGAAACGCAAGATGATGCCAACCAGTTCGTCGATGAGTGTTTCGGCGGTAAGTTTGGTGCCGCCGGAGCATCACTGGTGATCGAGGAGTTTCTTGTTGGTGAAGAGGCCAGTTTCTTTGCAGTATGTGATGGCTCCAATATCCTATCGCTTGCCACGGCTCAGGATCACAAACGGGTCGGCGACGGGGATACGGGACCCAATACGGGCGGAATGGGAGCCTACTCACCGGCACCCGTCATGACCGATGAGATGATCGCCAGGACACTCAACGAAATCATTCGGCCGACCGTCGATGAATTGCGCAAGCAGGGCATGCCCTATCAGGGCGTGCTGTACGCCGGACTGATGATCACACGGGATGGCCCCAAACTCATCGAGTACAATGTTCGATTTGGCGATCCGGAAGCGCAGGCGCTGATCATGCGAGCGGAACGCTCACAGGTGCTGGACGTTCTTGATGCCGCCGCCAAAGGCGCTCTTGGCGAAGTGTCGCTGGACTGGGACGCGGGGGTAGCACTGACCGTTGTCATGGCCGCTGAAGGCTACCCAGGGACGCATATAAAAGGCACAGAAATCAAAAGTCTGGATGTCGCCGCGCAAGATCCCGAAGTGATGATCTTCCACGCCGGAACCAAGCGAGATGCCGACGGACGGTTGGTTGCCAATGGCGGGCGGGTGCTCAATGTCACGGCACGCGGAAGCAGTGTCGCCGAAGCTAGAGAACGGGCCTACGAGGCCATCGACAAAGTCGACTGGGAGCGTGGTTTTTGCCGCTCGGATATCGGCTGGCGGGCAATGGCCCGAGAGCAGGCGAGCGACTAACACACGGATTCTTCCGGCCAATTGGAGCGATCAACGGACGGTTACCAGTGCAGTCAACTTAAGGCCAAGATCAACGCATTCGATGTCAAACAAACGGCTTTGTGGTGGCCTATATTCTTGACCGGTCACCGGCTTGAGCGAAAGCCAAGACCTTGTCACTGAAGCCCAAGGCCCTGACCCAGAGATCGGCGCCGTTAAAGACATGACGGACGAGAACACACAGCGGCTGACGAGCCGGGCAAACCGCCAATCGGGTTCGCGCGAACTGACGCGAAAGCCAACGATCGGGCTGGCACTTGGCGGTGGCGGCGCGCGCGGGTTGGCGCATATCCTGATGCTCGAGGTTCTCGATGAGATGGGCATCCGGCCGAAGATCATCGCTGGCACGTCGATTGGCGCAATATTCGGTGCCGCCTACGCGTCCGGGTATTCGGCCGCTCAGATACGCGCCCATACCGAAGAGCTGCTGCGCAGCAGGTTCGAACTCGTGCGACAGTTCTTTCTGGCCCGCAAAGAGCCCCTTGGTCGCGTTCTCAATGTTCTTCAATTGCGCTCGGCATTGCTCAATCCCGAAGCGCTGCTTGATATCGTCATGCCGAGACGACTGGCGGCGGACTTCAACGACCTGGAAATCCCATTGCGGGTCGTCGCGGCGGATTTCTTTACACAGGATCAAGTCGTCATGAGCGCCGGCTCGATAAAGGGCGCCGTTGCCGCGAGTATGGCGCTTCCGGTTTTGTTTTCTCCCGTGATGAGTGAGGACCGGGCGCTCATGGACGGTGGGCTTGTTAATCCTCTGCCGTTTGATGTCATTTCCGGAGAGGCCGACATCATTGTCGCCGTCAACGTCTCGGGGGCCGGTCGTCTGCCCGGCGACCGCAGTTTGCCGAAGGCCACCGAAGCGCTCATCGCATCACTGCAGATCCTGCAATACACCATCGTTCGCGAAAAGCTCCTGTCGCGACAGCCCGATGTGCTTGTTGACGTCGATGTCGGGCACTTCCACGTGCTTGAGTTCCATAAATTGGAGCAAGTTCTGGAGGCGGCGGCTCCCGCCAAGGCAGAGCTTCGGCAGAAGCTTGAACGTGTCCTGTCTGCGGAGACACTCGAGACAATCGACGAGCCGCAAAAAACCCTAGACGAACCTCCTGAAACCAAACGAGCGCGCCTGGCGCAACGGTTGTTGGGGAACGACGGAAACCCGAGATAAGCACTTGCAGCGGCACGGCCGTTCAGGTGCGGCGCGCGGCGAAGAAGTTGCGCAGCAAACCGGCGGCTCGGTCTTCGTCCAGACCAGAGTAGAGCTCGGGCGCGTGGTGACATGTGGGCTGCGAGAAGATGCGAGGTCCATGCTCAACACCGCCACCCTTCGGATCGCTTGCCGCATAATAGAGTCTGCGAATGCGGGCGAATGAAATCGCCGTGGCACACATTGGGCAGGGTTCCAGAGTGACGTAGAGGTCGCAGTCGGCGATACGCTCAGAGCGTTGCTGGGCACAAGCTGCGCGCAAGGCCAGGATTTCAGCATGGGCGGTGGGATCTCGCAGCTCCCGTGTGCGGTTGCCGGCACGTGCCACGACTTCGCCGGCGCGCACGATCACGGCGCCGACGGGCACTTCGCCACGCATTGCCGCTGCTTCGGCTTCCTCTAGCGCAAGCGCCATTGGCGAGTTGGTTTTTGATTGGATCATATCGGCAGCCAAGCCGTCTTGCTGCTTTCCGTTTTGTTTCCGGACCCTATGGGCTCAGTGCCTTATAGCCGTTCGGAAGCTTGGCTTCATCGTCGTCCATATCACCGGCAAATGCACGCGCGCCATCGCGGTTATAAATATCACGGCGGAACTGCACTGTCCCGTCAGGTTCGCCCCAGGCAGTGATGTACGTGAAGATCACGGGAACCGGACGCGAGAATTCAAGATCGAGTGGTTCACCTCTGTCGAGCACGGCACCTGCACGGCCCGGCTGCTCCCAGCCCAGTTCGTATTTCGCCAGCCATTCAACGAGCTCCATGACATTTTGCACCCGAACACAACCGGCCGAGTAGGCCCGGCTCGCCTGGCCAAACAACTTCTTCATGGGCGTGTCATGCATGTAGACGATGTCGGGATTCGGCATGTTGATACGGACCAGACCCAGGGCATTCCAATCGCCGGGATCCTGGCGGAATTTGATCTGCCGATGATCGACATTGTTCCAGTCGATCTCGGAGATGGGGATCTCTTCGCCATTGTAGCTGCCGCGGAATGCGCGTATGCGCTCCCGTTCAAGGTAACCAGGGTCCTTCTTCATTTGCGGCACAAGATCGTAACGGGCGACGCTCATGGGAACGCGCCAGTAAGGGAAGAAATTGAGGCCCTTGATCGTGGCGCGGATCTCCGGAGTCTGACGTTCGGGACGGCCGGCAATAACGCGGTGTCGCTTCTGAACTTCATACTTTTCAACTGCCTCGAGCTGAAAAGCTGGCGCATTCACCAGAACGTATCGGTCATCGACGCGCTCGTTCAGCATGTGCTGAATGCGCCGGTAATTGAGCTCCAACTGCTGCAGGCGCATGCCTGCGGTTACGTTGAGTGCGGCGAACGTTGCACGGTCGACGCGTCGCGTGATCCGAAGGCCGTGGCGCCGCTGAAAATTGGCGACGGCCTGCTCGGTGTGAGCATCGAACTCGTAACTCTCGTAGTAGTTCGTGTTCGGAGGCATGTCTCCGGTGGCGCGAAGCCGTTTGCGAAGCAGGACGACACGTTCGTCATAATCGCCCGGGCGGATCGATCGCGGACCTGGGACTTCGGGCCAGCCGCCGCGGTTCACGATCTTGCGGTACCGCTGAATGGCGTCGCGTGTCGCCTGCAAGGTGACGTCGCTAAGCCACGGGTCATTGCCCGTGCGCAAATCACCGAGTTCGTAGGTCTTGCGAGGGGCCTGCCGCGCTGCACCACTACTCCCTGAGCCCTGACCAATGATCGACTGCCACCAGGCATCGCTTTGGGCTTGTGCACTGCTCGCAAAGGGTAACATGCCCGTTGCGGCGGCAAGGCCTAAGGAATTTCGCAGTACACTGCGTCTTGCCTCGAAGAACGCCTTTTTGCTGCGCTCGCTGCCCATCGCCCCCTGCCCAATGATCAAGTTGCTATTCGCCCGTCTCACGATCAAATCGGAGGGCGCATGCATGACACTACCTAGCCACAAAGGATGTGGCTAAACAAAGACGCCGGATCAAGCTCTTGGGGCGCTATCCCACTCAACTTTGCGTGGGCTAAGCGTTAGGCGGAATTTCCGTGGCTGCCACGGCTCAAACTGCTTTATTCTGCTTGTGAACTGGACGGGGAAAGATGGTCCCACCCCAGCTTCTTGAGCGCCACCGTCTCTCCGTTCACGCCGTAAAAGGTCAGCCCTGATCCCTGCGACAGCCGTCCGATCTTCGAGACGCTCTGTCCGGCCGCTTTTGCCATTTCTTCGAACGCGTGTGCATTTTGCGGTTCGACTGCCGCAAGCACCTCATAATCGTCGCCGCCACTCACCACATCGGCGAGCGACAAATCAGCCGATTGGATCAGTGATCGGATGGGTTCCGATAACGGCAGTTTGGCACCATCAATCTCTGCTGCCAGGCCGCTGGCGCTCGCCAGGCGCGATGCATCGAGAGCAAGCCCGTCCGAGATATCGAGCGCTGCATTGGCGTAGCGCCGCAATGCCGGAATGAGTTTCACGCGCGGGGTCGGTGTCCTGCTGCGCTCTAGCAATCGGGCAGTGCTAACTTCGCCCAGCCGTTTTCGCCAGGACCTTTTTCGGTCTTCCGAGCCCTGCAACAGCGATAAGCCGGCGACGGCGTCGCCGATCGTACCGGTGACATACAGGTCGTCTCCAACCCGCGCAGTACTGCGGCGGATCATCCGGCCGTTCGGCACCGTGCCTATGGCGGTAATGGTTATTGTGAAGCGACCTTGTGTGGCAACGGTATCACCGCCGGCGAGCCACAGGTGCCAATCAAGCTGAGCGGTCTGCAAGCCGGAGACGAAGCCCTCCAGCCAGGCCTCGTGACCGGCGGGCAGAGCAATCGATAGGAAGTAGGCAAAAGGATCGGCCGCCTTCGCAGCCAGGTCGGAGACGTTTACGGCAAGCGCCTTCCTGGCCACCTGTGCCGCGCACTGTGGCGTTCCATCAAACAGGAAGTGCCCGCCATCGATGAGCGTGTCCATCGTTACGACGAATTCGCATCCTTCCGGCGGGGTCAGCAGCGCGGCATCATCCAGCAGACCCATGGCGCCATCCAGGCCAGAGGCCAGGGGCGCAAGCAGGCGCTGGATCATCTGCTGTTCGTTTTCAGCCATCGCCCGGGGATCAGTTTCTGGCGTTTCGCGCCGGCTTGGCTCCGTCTTTATCAAACTCGGCGGGCCGGAGCCGGTGGGCAAGCCGATCAAGAACGCCGTTTACAACTTTCGGCTCGTCGTTGTTAAAGAAAGCGTGGGCCACGTCGATATACTCATTGATGACCACACGGGCGGGAACATCGAGGCGTTCGACCAATTCGAAGGCTCCTGATCGCAGGATGGCCCGCAAAATGGAGTCGATGCGCTGCAGCCGCCAGCCGCTTGCAAGCTGTTCGTCGATCATCGGGTCGAGGTCGAGTTGACGGCGTACGACGCCACGCAGAAGCTCTGCAAAAAATGCTGGATCCGCCCCGGCGATTGTTTCTCCAGCTTCCGAATTCGGAAAGCGCAAAGTGGTGAACTCGCGGATTACGTCGGTAACATCAGCACCAGCGAGATCCATCTGGTACAGCGCCTGCGCAGCGGCGATGCGCGACGCACTGCGAGCAGCTTGCGCCGCCGGCTTGGCTTTTTGGTTTTGATCTCGGGTGGACGTCGTCATTTGTCTTCTGCCCAAAGGCTTTTACGTTCGTCCATGAATTTTCGCTGCACTTCAATCAGTCCGGCACAGGCGCGCGCGGCGTCGCCCCCCTTGCCGTTTTGTCCATTTGCCCTTTTCATCGCCTGTTCCTTCGTGTCAACGGTCAGGATGGCGTTGCCGACGGGAATAGCTTCGCTTATCGCAATGTCCATCAACCAATGATTGGTGTTGTTGACTACCACATCGTAATGCGATGTCTCGCCGCGGATCACACAGCCGAGCACAACAACTCCATCAAACCGCCCGCCCTCGGCTGAGTGGCGCGGCACGAGACCGGCTTCCACGGCCGCCGCGAATGCCTGCGGGATTTCCAAGGCACCTTCCACGGTTACAAGTTCATAGCTGATACCAAGCCCGTCGAGAACACCAGTCGCGCCTTCCAATAGCGGGCCGGCCACGTCCTCGTAATAGGGCGCAGAGATGATCAGGATATGCGGGCTACCCTGCGGCTCAGCCGGTTCAGAACTTTCTGTCATGGTTATCCATTCAACCGATCTTGCGCGTCTTGGTGATGCGCAGTCCGAAGGCTTCTAGACCGACGTAGTTGTGCTGCGGGGAATTCGTCAACAGGATCATGTCCTCGACGCCCAGATCGGCAAGGATTTGCGAACCAACACCGATTTCAACCTGCCGCGACTTGCGTTGTTCATCCGATATTTTTTCCTTGGGACCGTCGCGATCGGCGAGCCACTCGGAGACCGCCCGCGGCCGCACATCACGGATCAAGACCAGGACGCCACGTCCCTCAGCGCTGATCGCGCGCAACGAATGCTCCACCAGACAGCACTCCGCATCCTTGCCGATACCCGCAAGGTCCGTCATGACATTCGTCGCGTGAACACGAACAAGCACCGGGCCCGATGCCGACAGGTCGCCCTTCACCAAGGCGATGTGCTCTGCCGGCTCAACGCTCGTCTCGTAGACATGCATGCGGAAGTCGTCGCCATAGGTGCTGTTCACGGAGGTCTCGGCGACCTGCGTGACAATGCGATCGTGACGCAAACGATAGGCAATCATGTCCTCGATGGTGCCTATCTTCAGTCCGTGGTGGCGCGCGAACACCCTGAGGTCGGGCAGTCTGGCCATGGTGCCGTCGTCGTTCATGATCTCGCAGATCACGGAGGCAGGATTGAGCCCGGCCATGCGTGCAAGGTCGACCGAGGCTTCGGTGTGGCCGGCGCGGATCAAGACACCACCATCCCTGGCGATCAACGGAAAGACGTGCCCGGGAGAGACAATTGCATCGGCGCCCTTTGTCGGGTCAATCGCGGTGGCGATGGTCAGGGCCCGATCGTGCGCGGAGATACCGGTCGAGATTCCATCGCGGGCTTCGATCGACTGGGTGAAGGCCGTCCGGTTGCGCGACTGGTTGGAGCGGACCATTTCGCTAAGGCCTAGCTCCGTGGCTCGGTTCCGAGTCATTGCCAGGCAGATCAGTCCGCGGCCGTAGCGGGCCATGAAGTTTATTGCATCCGGGGTGGCCATTTGGGCGGGGATGATGAGGTCGCCTTCGTTCTCGCGATCCTCCGCGTCGACCAGAACAACCATGCGACCGTTGCGCACTTCCTCGACAAGCTCGGCGGTCGTGGCCAGGGGCGCGGACTGCACTTCTTCGGCGGCCAGGTCGGTCACTGTCGAAACTCCATCAGGCGGGCCACGTATCGGGCGAATACATCAACCTCAAGATTGACCTGGTCGCCGACCTTTTTTTCACCCCACGTCGTCACCTGTAGCGAGTGCGGGATGAGGTTGACGCCAAAGCGATTGGCACTCACCTCGTTGACCGTCAGCGACGTGCCGTCAAGCGCGATGGACCCTTTCGGGGCAATGTATAGCGACAAGTGCTCGGGCGCCTCAAACGAGAAACGGCTGCTCTCGCCATCTTGCCGGATGTCGACGATGGAGACCAGACCATCAACGTGCCCAAGGACAACATGCCCTCCCATCTCCGATCCGAGCGTTGCGGACCGCTCCAGGTTTACGCGGCGGCCTGGCCGCCACTCATCAAGGGTCGTCTTCGAACACGTCTCGTTGGATACGTCGACGGAAAATCTGCAGCCATCCGCATTCGGCTCGACGCCCGTCACGGTCAAGCAAACGCCGTCGCAAGCAATTGAGCAGCCGACTTCGACCGATGCGGCTTGGTACTTGGAGGCGATCTGAAAGCGGCCGCCGTCGCGCGACGCCACGCTACCGATGTCTGTGATGATGCCTGTGAACATCGTTTGCCTCTTATCCTCTTAAGTCGAACGGTCGTGGTGAAAGGTTAGCATCTCGTCGGGCCCCAGGGCGCGCCGATCAACGGGCCTTAGCGTCAGACCGGGCAGCATTTGGCGGAGAAAGGGCGGCTCTTGCAATCCCCTGGAAGCTTCGGCAGCAGCCATGCCCGCGCGAAACAGCAGCACTTCATCGGCCAGTCCCGCCTGCGCGAAAGCGCGCCAAAGTGTAGGGCCACCTTCGACGAGAAGCCGCGTCACACCCTCAGCAACGAGCGCTTCACAGACCGACGGCAGCCACGGGCGCGCGCCAACCTCGGTGACCTCGAACAGCCGGCATCCGGCCTGCTCGAGCTGCCCGGCGGCGGCGTCTTCATTGGCCAGAGTTTGAGGCGCTGCCATTATCCATACCGGTGCAACGGAGGCCGTCGAAGCGAGCTTGCTGGTGAGCGGCGGCAAATGCGTGCCGGCCAACACGACACGGATCGGTGAGTGGTTCGACAGCCCCGGCAGACGGCACGTCAGATCGGGGTCATCATCTCGCACTGTTCCGCTGCCAACGAGTATCGCATCCGTGCGGGCCCTGAGCATATGGCCGTGGGCGCGAGCAATCTGGCTTGT
>JARFQY010000299.1 GCA_029287535.1 Filomicrobium sp. | reverse complement strand
GGCACAACGTAGCGGTGATAATGCTCGGACGACGTGTTGAGCCAATCCTCGACCTGATCATAGGCCGTTACCGCCCCCTCGCCTTCGCCCGTGCGCTCAGGTGTCTCCGCTTCTTTGGAGGTCTCTGGCACCTGGCTCTGCTGCTGCCGTTGGCTCACCTGTTGCGTATTCGCGAAATCATCGAACTTACTGCTGGCGGCCACTGCAAGCCGCTCGGCTTCAAGACGCAGGTCCGCCGCGCGCTCAGCCTCGGTCTGACTATAGGCGACGATTTCGCTTGTCGCGGCCTTCTCTGGGATCGCGATCCGGACATTCTGCCCAACCAAGACCGTGTCGCCATCCGGCACCCTTGCGACGACCGAAACGCGATAATCACCAGCGCCGAGTAAAGACGTCTCGGCGCGCCAGCGCCCGTCCTCACCAACGCGCATCGAGGCGACGCGCTTGCCATCAAGGATGACGTCAACGCTTTGGCCTGGTTGGCCGGTCCCTTCAAACGAAGAGTTGAACCCCGGTCTGATGACAATCCGTGAAAACTTCGGTGGCTGAGGAGAGAGTCTCCTCTGGCGCGCCTTCTGTCCGTCCTGCGCGGCAGCTGGCAGTGCCGCAACCGCAATGCGCCAGTCCATCGATGGCCAGGAAGACGCCGCCGTCGGTGGTGAACCGAGCCCGGCAACCCGCCACTCCGGCTCCCGCCCCTGAGCAAAAACACCGATCAGAAGCCACAGGCCTGCAACGAAGGCGAGCAGCAGGAACGACATCGGGAGGTAACGCCCCCTCATGATACGCGGCCTCCTGTTGACTGCGCGTCACCCTACGCAAACATCACCGCTTGCGGTAATGTCTCCGGCCCGGCCCCCACTGCCCCGGACTTAACCAAGAAATAACAGCCAAACCAATGAAACCGCTACAAGAAAACGAGCTGTCATTGGTTTCGGTTAATCACCGGCGACTGGAATAAGCATCCAATCACACTTTTGCGCGATCATTCTTTCTGATGTGTTCGCAACATTTTCCCGCCAACACGGCCGGATAGACTGACAACGAGCAAAAAAAGCCTGTCGCGCCCAAGGCCAACAATCGGAACGTATTATGAGCAACCAATCTCAAGCCAACTTGAACAAAATCAACGAGAATCCAGCCTCCCGCCGCGCCGCGTCAAGCCACACTCCAAAAGCCGTTTGCGTCTACTGTGGTTCCGGCCACGGCACCAATTCCGTTTATACCGAGGCGGCCATTACGCTCGGGCAGGCGTTCAGCGCTGCGTCAATTCGCCTGATCTACGGCGGTGGAGGCATGGGTCTGATGGGCGAAGTCGCCCGGGCGACCATCTCCTCCGGCGGCAAGGTGACTGGCATCATCCCCAACTTCCTCTCCGAGCGAGAACATATGCTGCGCGATGTTGACGAGCTCATTGTCACCGACGATATGCATCAGCGTAAACGTTTGATGTTTGAACGTTCCGACGCATTCGTGGCGCTGCCGGGCGGCATTGGCACGTTGGAGGAGCTGGTCGAACAGCTTACCTGGTCGCAACTTGGTCAACACCAAAAGCCGATCATCATTGCGAACATCGACGGTTTCTGGGACCCGTTCATAGCGTTGCTGAAGCACATGCGTTCCCAGCAATTCATCCGTGATGGACTTGACGTCAACTTCACGGTGGTGACAAACGCGGCTGCAATCGTGCCCGCGATCGTCATGGCTTGTCGCATGTCCGGTGAGCCGCCGCCGGACGAGGTCACTTTGGAAAAATTCTAGTCCGGCTTCTATTGTGGAGGCCTTGGCAAACTGAACGAGGACAATGCCTCGTGGCACACCTCCTCAACGCCGAACAGCTGCAAGAACACAAGCAGCGCAATACGGTCCACTCCTTGCTGTTGATCGGCGGCATAGCGCTCATTCTGGCGATTGCCACGACATTGCTTTGGGGCCCGCTCGGCCTCGCTATTTCGGCAGGCCTGATCGGGCTGCTGGTTCTGATGGCACCGAGTATTCCGCCGGCGGCCGTCATGCGCCTCTATCGCGCACGTAAGGTACCAAGAGGCCAAGACCAGCTGAGCCTGATCCTGGACGAACTCAGCCGGCGCGCGGAGCTGCAGACACGCCCGGAACTCTATCTCATTCCCAGCGCCACGCTTAATGCCTTTGCCACCGGCACGCCGCGACGAGCTGCAATAGGCGTAACCGAAGGCCTGTTGCGCACCTTGAGCCTACGCGAAATCGCCGGCGTACTCGCCCATGAGGTTTCTCACATCAACAACAACGACCTACGGTTGATGAACCTCGCCGACATCATGACCAGGTTCGTTCAAATCCTGTCCTATACCGCCCTGGTGCTCGCGGTCTTCAACCTTCTCGGTATGCTGACGGGAGACGTACCATTTTCCTGGTTGGCAATACTTGTGCTGTATTTCGCTCCCGCGCTTTCAAGCCTGCTGCAGCTTGGACTGTCGCGCGCACGTGAATTCGACGCGGACCTTGAAGCAGCCGAACTGACGGGCGATCCGCTGGGCCTTGCGTCAGCCTTGAGCCGGCTCGAACGCTATCAGGGGCAATTTTGGGAGGATCTCGTCTATCCGGTGCCGACCCGCCGGGTTCCCCAGCCTTCACTTCTGCGTACCCACCCCCCCACCGAGGAGCGGATCGGCCGCCTCAATCAACTTTCCGGCCATTTAAGCCGTCCCCCGATCGCCGTCGTCGAAGAGCCGATGGTATCGATGCTGGGATACGGTCCGATAGCCATGCGGCCGCGGTATCGTTTCCCCGGGCTTTGGTACTGACAGCAATCCGACCGGCCTCTTTTCAACAACCGCCACTTGCAGCAACCCTAAGCAGTCGCGTATCAGCCATTCATGTCGTATGCGAAGCCCCCCACGACGTCCGCCGGCGCGAACACCGCGACGGGAAGCAAGGTCTCCGACCTTCTTGCCGGCCTGCGCCGTGGCGAGAGGCGTTCCATTGCCGCTGCAATAACCGCGCTTGAGAGCCTTTCCGCCGATGCCCCCGAACTTCTGCGCAGCCTCCAGCCCCACCTCGGCAACGCCCTCATCGTCGGTCTCACAGGCCCGCCCGGCGCCGGCAAGTCCACGCTGGTGAATGCCCTGATCGGAGAACTCAGAAAGAGCGGGCGCAAAGTCGCTGTGATTGCCGTTGATCCCTCAAGTCCGGTTTCCGGCGGCGCGATCCTCGGCGACCGCATCCGCATGACCGCGGCACTTAACGACGACGGCGTCTTTGTCCGTTCTCTGGCCAGCCGGGGCTATCTCGGGGGGCTGTCACCTGCTGCTGTGCGCATCATCGATGCCCTCGACGCCAGTCAATTTGACATGATCCTCTTGGAAACGGTCGGCACTGGCCAGAGCGAGATCGATGTTGCCGAAGTCGCCGATATCCGTGTCGTTGCGTCTGCTCCGGGGCTCGGCGACGATATCCAGGCAATGAAGTCCGGTCTGTTGGAAATCGCCGATATCCTGGTCGTCAACAAAGCCGACCGCGAAGGGGCAGAACGCACACTGCAACAGCTAAAGGGGGCACTCTCCATCCGCCCCGGCGAAAGCGCCAAGGTACCACTGCTCAAAACGACTGCTTTGACCGGAGAAGGCGTCGATGAACTCCTTGCTATCATCGACGATCTCGCGGCCCCCATCCTTGCCGCTCCAGCCGCTGACCGCCGCCGGCGCCGTGCCCGCTATTTGATTGCTCGTGCTGCCGCCGATCTGGTCGCTGACCGCATTAAGACCGGCGGCGACGTCATTAACCAGCTTGCTGACACGGTGCTGAATGGCCAGATAACGCCTACCGACGCGGCTCGCGTAATACTAGAGAGTAAGGAGTGAACAAGCTTGATCTTGCGGTTTCGGCAACAAACGCATATACGTTAAGCGTCGATTTTGGCCGGACGACAGGGCCCCTACGCCTTCGATAATTGCTAGGCGCACGTTCAGAAACCCACCCAAACTCGAGAATTGAAACCTGAAGACGCAGACACGCGCGCGGTGTTTCACAAGCTAACGCAATTGAAAAGGCATCAGAAATGCGAAACGGTACCGTCAAATTCTACAACGAGCAAAAAGGCTATGGCTTCATCGCCCCCGATGAGGGCGACAAGGATGTATTCGTCCATGCCACTGCCCTTGAGCGCGCTGGAATCCGCGGCCTCGCCGAAGGCCAGAAGGTGGCTTTCGACACGGAAGTCGACCGCCGCTCGGGCAAGTCGGCTGTAAACAACATCGAACTGCTCTGAACTAGACCTGATTGGCCTCGCCCGACACTGGGCGACCATCAGCAGTTAAGCCGCCCCACCATGGGCGGCTTAATTTTTGCGCATCCCGCAGTAAAAAACTGCATCAGGCCACGTGACTGGCCGCCCCAGCACCGTCCTTCATCAACTTGTAGTTGATTGAATCAACCAGTGCCTCAAAGCTCGCATCGATTATGTTGGGCGACACGCCAACCGTGAGCCACCGCTCGCCAGTGCTGCGGTCGTGGCTTTCCACGAGCACGCGCGTCACCGCCTCAGTACCACCCCCAGCGGTCAGGATGCGCACCTTATAGTCAACGAGTTCGACCTCGGCGATATGGCTTTGATAGCGGCCCAAATCCTTACGTAACGCCGAATCCAGAGCATTAACCGGACCATTGCCCTCCGACACCGACCAAAGCGGAGCAGGGTCACCATTAATGAAGACTTTGACTGTCGCTTCAGAAATCGTGACCAGCTGACCACGCGCGTTGTGCCGCCGCTCAACCATCACCCGGAAGGAATCTACGGAAAAATACTGTGGCACCTGGCCAAGCTCACGCCGCGCCAGCAGCTCAAAAGACGCATCCGCGGACTCATAGGAATAGCCCTGCGCTTCGCGCCTCTTGACGGCATCCAGCATCGAGGGAATTCGCGGGTCGTCCTTGTCGACGGCGATGCCGAGCCGGTCAAGCTCAGCCATGATGTTGGAACGCCCACCCTGATCGGATACGAACACCCGCCGTTGATTGCCCACGCTTTCTGGCGAAATGTGCTCGTAGGTGTCAGGGTCTTTCAAGATGGCGGAGGCGTGAATTCCCGCCTTCGTCGCGAACGCGCTTTCACCGACATAGGGCGCGTGACGGTACGGCGATTGATTCACGACTTCATCAAGCACCCGAGAGGCATGCGTCAAAGTTCTTAGGCGTTCCGGCGTCACCTTGGTCTCGAAGCGATCCGCGTATTCGTTTTTCAGCAAAAGCGTCGGGATGATCGACGTGAGATTCGCATTACCGCAGCGTTCTCCGAGGCCGTTCAGCGTCCCTTGCACCTGCCGGCACCCGGCACGAACAGCAACCAATGAGTTGGACACCGCGTTTTCGGTATCATTGTGCGTATGGATCCCAAGGTGTGCGCCTGGAACATATTCCAGCGCCTCTTTGACGATGCGCTCCAACTCATGCGGCAACGTCCCGCCGTTGGTGTCGCATAACACGACCCAACGCGCACCAGCATCGTAGGCCGCCTGGACCACCTGCAGTGCGTGGTCCTTATTGGCCTTGTATCCATCAAAGAAGTGCTCGGCATCGAGCATGGCTTCACGCCCGGAGGCCACGACCGCCGTGATCGACTCACGCACCCCTTCGATGTTCTCCTCATTGGAGATCCCGAGCGCGACCCGCACGTGATAATCCCAGGATTTGGCGACAAGACAGATCGCATCCGATTTCGATTGCAGCAGCCCCTGAAAGCCCGGATCATTCTCCACCGATCGGCCCGCGCGCTTCGTCATCCCAAACGCCGTAAAACAAGCGGTCTTGAAACTCGGCGGCGACGCGAAGAACTCCGTATCTGTCTGATTGGCGCCTGGGTAACCGCCCTCGATGTAATCGATGCCGAGATCATCAAGAACCTGCGCGACACGCCGCTTGTCGGCGAGCTTGAAGTCTACCCCGGTCGTCTGCGCGCCGTCGCGCAGTGTTGTATCGAACAGGTAAAGGCGTTCTCGGCTCATTGTTTTTTGTCCTTTTCGGCGGTGCCGAGTGATTTCGTCATTGTCGTATTCATCAGCCACTGATCTTCGACGGGAACTGAGTTGCGCGATTGCGCCACGTAACCACGTTCCTCGAAGAAGATTTGAGCCGCATCGCTGGCGTCGACGGAGATCTCGGAACTGCCACGTCCCTTGGCGAGTTTTTCCAGCGCATCGGCCAATGCCGTTCCAACACCCCTCCCAGCGAAATACGGGTGCACGTACAGCATGTCGATAACACGGTTATCTTTTAATGAACCGAAGCCTGCATATTCACCATCAATCTCAACCACGAGTGTTGTCACACTACCAAGCCGCTGCCCGAAAGCCTGCGCATCCGTCGCCATCGCAGCCCAGGCCGCACGTTGGTCTTCATCATACTCGTCCTGCGACAGTTCCTCGATCGACTGCGCGAAAAGCTCACGTAGCGCCATCACGTCTTTCGGCAGGAACGGGCGCAGGGGAATATCGTTACTCATGGCCTGCACTCACTCACCGCGCTACGTCCCAGGTTGTCACGATCTGACCAGTTTCCGGGTCCTTTGCATCCTTGAGCTGGACACCCTTGGCGGCCAACTCGTCACGAATGCGGTCGGCCTCCGCCCAGTTCTTGTCCTTGCGCGCATCAAGCCTGGCCGTGATCAGACGGCCAATCTCTGCCTCATCAAGGTCGAGATCCGCGGGACGCCAGGCGGCCCAATCGGAATGAGAAACCTGCAGCAGCCCCATCAGATTCGCCGAAGCGCGAAGACATGCGGCAGCCTCCGCCGAGCCATGCGCCGCCGATGTGCGTAACTCATGCAGCGCGGTAACGGCCTTCGGAGTATTGAGATCATCGGCCAACGCCGCGAGCACATCGGCGCAGATCGCCCCGTTTGGGGCAGCGTCTTTGGTGAGTTCCTGCCAGTGATCCAGGATGCGCTTTGCTTCCCCAACCCCTTTTTCAGTCCAATTGAAAGGCTGGCGGTAGTGCGTGGACAGCATCGCCAAACGCACCGCTTCGCCCGGCCAGTCCTTCAGTAGGTCATGAATGGTTATGAAGTTGCCGAGCGACTTCGACATCTTCTCACCTTCGACCTGCAAGAAACCGTTGTGCATCCAAACCCGCGCCATGACGTCGGTTCCATGCGCACACCGGCTTTGGGCAATCTCGTTTTCATGGTGCGGGAATGTGAGATCGATTCCGCCACCGTGGATATCAAAGACCTTACCAAGATGCCGGCCGGCCATCGCCGAGCATTCGATGTGCCAGCCCGGCCGACCATCTCCTTCGATACCGCATGGAGACGGCCAACCAGGCTCACCCTCCTTCGACGGTTTCCAAAGAACAAAGTCCATGGGACCCTTCTTGTAGGGGGCCACCTCGACACGCGCACCCGCTTCCATCTCTTCGACGCTGCGGTTCGAAAGCTGCCCGTACTCCTTCATCGAGGCGACATCAAACAGCACATGTCCTTCTGCGACGTACGCATGGCCCTTTTCGACCAGCGCCTCGCAAAGCGCCTTCATTTCCTCGATGTGCTCGGTCGCGCGCGGTTCGACCGTCGGCTTCAACACACCCAGCGCCGCAATGTCATCGTGGAACTGCTTGGCCGTGCGCTCAGTCAGGTCCCGGATCGAGACGCCTTCTTCGGCCGCCCTCTGGTTGATCTTGTCATCGACGTCGGTGATGTTTCGTACGTACGTGACGTGTTCAGCCCCATAGGTCCGTCGCAACACGCGGAACAGAAGGTCGAAGACAATGACTGGCCGCGCATTACCGATGTGCGCGTAGTCGTACACTGTCGGCCCGCACACATACATGCGCACGTTCCCTGGATCGATAGGCTCGAACGCCTCTTTTTTCCGGGTCAGGGTATTGTAAAGGGTCAGCGACATGAGGCTCCCCACCTTTGGCCGATGTCGGCTGCGGCGAGGCTGTGGTGCACCGGTTAAAACGGGTACGATGAGAATGCCGCGCGCCAGCCGATCACCTAGCCGGTGATCTCGATCTTACAATCAATGCTGCAACAGGAGTTGACAGCGGTTTGGCGCGCAATTGTATTCATGGCTGCGTGTTATGACGGGCGCACGAGGGGGCGTCAAGCAGATGAACGATTGCCACTGAGACCAACCTTCCTGGGGAAGGCGGGCAATCGCCATGTTTGTGCTGCATTGCCCCGCTAGCGCTCACGATCTACTGGTCTTTTTTGAGTTGCACAGATGCAGGCAAACGCCAGACAATCCTTGCGCCCTGGACGCGTATGGCCAACGGTTGCAGTCGCATTGGCGTGCCTATGCGCCCCCATGGCGACACCGACCGCATGGGCACAGGGCTTCAAGTGGCCGTGGGAAGTCGATGATAATCCTCCCCCGCGTGGGCCTGCCACACGGCCCGCGCCTTACGGCCAGCCACGCCCCTATGTTCAGCCCGGTCAACCTGACACCGACGGCTGGACCGCCCGAAACTCCATCTGCCGCGACCTGGAACGGCGTTTGGTGCAACAAAACTCAAGAGGTGGCCAAGGGCGCAGCCGGCTGCCCGAGCTCAATGCTCAGATCAGACAGCTCCGGACGGCCGTCAGCCGATCAGAATCGCGCCTTGACCGGTCAGGCTGTTACGAGGAGTTTCTCTTCACGCGCACGCTGCGGCGCGCACCCAAATGTCTGCGCATGGCACGCGAGCGCGATGACCAGCGCGGGCAGCTCACGCAGCTGGAGGCGGAACGCCAGGAAATAACGTCGCGGTCGAGTCAATCCTATCAAGATGAGATCATCCGAGGCTTGGCCCGTAACAATTGCGGAAAACACTACGTCCGGGAGGCTCGGCGTCGCGATCGCAGCGCTTTCTCACCGTTCTGGGAGGACCAGGACGGTGGCTCCGGTTACGCCAACACCTACCAGTCTCTGCCTTTCGCGACGTATCGCACACTGTGCGTAAGGCTGTGTGACGGCTACTATTTCCCCGTCAGCTTCTCGACTTTGCCAAATCACTTCCAGCGCGATGCTGACGTTTGCCAGTCGCGCTGCGCGGCACCAGCCTCTTTGTACTATCACGAGAACCCCGGTTCTGGCGTCGAGCAGATGGTGTCGTTCTCCACCAAAGAGCCCTACACGAGCCTCAAAGAGGCGTTTCTCTACAGGAAGAAGTACGTCGACGGGTGTTCCTGCAAACAAGCCGAGTTTGTCCCACAAACTCCTGTTCCAGGCGAGCCGGCTGCACCGCCCGGTGATCGCGCACAAGCCTCTCCAGAACTTTCGCCATACCGTTGAATGTTGGCTGCGGTACAGCTTGGTTGCCCCAAGTGTTTGCCCAAATTTAACAGTCAAGAAACTGTCGATAAACTGTTCGACTTCTGACGCAAATCTCAGATATACTTGGGAGTGTGGGGCCGGCGCGCCGTTGCATTGGAAGTGCGTGCCAAAGCATGAAAATATCGTCTCTAGAACCACCCTCGTTTGATTGCGGCCACCTAAGTTGTGCGCGAGCGGCTTGATAGCTAAGCCCAATCGGAGAGCGGAGCATGAGCGTGCAAACCCGCGCCTCGCCGAAGAACGAGATCGCACAGGCCGTCACCATTCGGCCCGTTCAGCCCGATCACCTCAATGATGTTCGCTACATCCACGCGACAGCCTTCAGAAGTCAGGCCCATACACTTTACGCTCCAGAGGAGCTCGACGCCTTCGAGGCCATGGTCCGGTCAACGGCGTATGTCGACCGCCTGATGAGCGACACGCTCCTTGGCGGGTGGCTTAGCGGTCAGTTGATCGCGACCGCGGCATGGCGCAGGGCCGAGACCAATCCAGGTGTGAGCCGTATCACCGCGCTGTACGTCCGGCCTCTCTTCGAACGGATTGGGATAGGGTCGAAGATGCTGCTGGCCATTGAAACCGCTGCAGCCACGGCGGGCTGCCGATTGGCCAGTGTCCGCGCCCCAATCAGTGCTCAGAGCTTTTTCGAAAACAGGGGTTACGAACTTTCCGGACGCGGAACCCGTCCGCTGGGCCGCGGAATGGCCATCAATGTGATCTTCATGCGCAAGCTGATCGGTTCCGAAAGCGATCTCGATATGGAGGTTTGCGCCAACTGATCCCGTCCCGGACTTCCGAAAGTAGAAAGCGGGATCGATGGTTTCAGGATGGTAGGGCCGGCGCTCACGCAGAAGAGGGCTATCGCCGTCAACCGGCATACGCCGTTCAAGCACCTCCAAAGTCCGGTTCTAACGACCCAGAGTATCCTCGAGGAAATCGATAAGACGGCCCACGTCGCGGCTGTCCGTGCTGTTGTAGCGAACCTTGCGCGCCCCGTGAGTAAAGACCGTGACCTGGAAGTAGCGCCTGCCGGTGAGCCCCAGCAATTCGCTTACGGCAGACATCCCGACAATGAACAGGAAAACGAAGCCGGCGAGAAGCTGCTCAATTGGACCGCCAAACAGCACGGCGAGGGGTGTTAACAGAGCCGATAGGCCGATCGCACCAATGACAAGAGCCAGTCGCTGCTTGCTTCGCTCGACGATCTCAACGACCCGGAAGGAAGCAATGTCATCGAGAGCAGCGATCTGCTTGCCAAATCTCAAGACGTCCTCGCCACGGATCACATCCACATCGGCGATATCAGTCTCGGCGGCTTCCAGCCACCACATGGGCGGCTGCTCTCCAAATGAGTACAGCTGGTTCATGTCCAGCAGTTTCGCCAGGAAAGGTTTGTATTCTCCTAACCCGCAACGAGGCTTTTGGCCTGCCGGCCGGCCTCCGTCTCCAAGATGTACTGCAGAACGTTCCGCACCGACATTGCCGCAAGCTTCTTGGACTCAATGACAACTTGCTCGGAATAGGGCGACTGCGCTCCGCCGGCAAAGACGTCACCAACCCTGCGAAAATGCCGCTCGATTCCGTCGCCGAGTTCGTTTGTGACATCAAACTGCGTGCCCAGAACAAACCGCTCCGGGCTATCAGGAACGAAAATCGGCGCCAGATAGAGAAAATTCAAAAATCGATCGCCGTTCTTCTTGCGGTTAGCGAGAATGAAGTAGTCATCGCGTTCATTCTCAATGCACTCGCGTATCCGCGCCCGCTCAGCCGAATTGTCGAAATCGCCCTGAAGAAAACGGCAGTTGCGCCCGATCACCTCTTCCGGTTCGTAACCGGTAAGGTCACAGAAAGCACGGTTCGCGATGACAACTGGCATGTCGCGGCGATCCCGCGAGATGAGGGTCAGAGGAACCGACTCAATCTCGAAGAAACTTTTCAGCTTATCGGGTATGCGTTCCGTCATGTGTGCCCCGTCTCGGCGATCGCCAAAGCGGGACGATGATCAAAGACTTGAAGCCAACTCCCAATAGGACTTTGGTCCATCTGGCTTGCCGCGACCGCGCATGTGCCAGTGGCGAAGCACGATTGTCAGACGGGATCGCCCTCTATGCGCGGTTGCACCAGCTTCGGCGCCACGACATCGTCGCCAACCGTCCTCACAAAGCGATGCTGATCCCTATAGCCATTGGTAATGGGATACCGCCGATCACGACCAAAGTTGCGTGAGGAAATTTTGACACCCGGCGCGGCCTGCCGCCGTTTGTATTCTGATATATACAGCAGCCGCTCAACACGCTGGATCGTCTCGAGAGCATGCCCGCGATCAGCAATCTCCATCACCGGCATTTCGTTTTCGACAAGACAGGCCAGGATATCATCCAGGACGTCGTAAGGCGGCAGGCTGTCCTGATCGGTCTGGTTTTCACGAAGCTCCGCACTCGGTGCTTTTGTCAGGATATTGTCCGGAATAACGGGCCCTTGAGGCCCCTTGCCACTGCCGATCTGGTGCGTATTGCGCCACTTCGCGATCCGATAGACTTCGGTCTTGTAGAGGTCTTTGATCGGGTTGAAGCCCCCGTTCATGTCCCCGTAGAGCGTCGCATATCCAACGGACATTTCCGACTTGTTGCCAGTGGTCAGCAGCATTGAGCCGAACTTGTTGGAAAGCGCCATCAAGATTACACCGCGAGTCCGGCTTTGAATGTTCTCTTCCGTTACATCGGATGCACGACCGGCAAACAGTTCCGATAGCGACTGACCGAAACCCTCGACTGCCGGACTGATAGGGACCACGTCGTAGCGCACGCCTAACGCCTGGGCGCAAGCTTCGGCATCACTCAGACTCTCACTGGAAGTATACTTGTAGGGTAGCATCACGCAGTGCACCCGTTCGGCCCCGAGCGCATCAACGGCCATAGCCGCCACGAGTGCTGAATCGATACCGCCGGAAAGCCCCATCACTACACCTGGAAATCGGTTCTTTTCGACGTAGTCGCGCAGCCCTAGCACGCAAGCTTCATAAGCCGCTTCATCACCCTCCTGCACTATTTCGCGCGTGCCGATTTCACATTTCCAGCCCTCCGCTCCGCGGTGCCACTCAGTAACCTGCACCTGTTCCCGCCAACCAGGCAGCTGCGCGGCCAGCTGACAGTCGGAATTCAGCACGAAGGAAGCTCCATCAAATACCAACTCATCTTGTCCCCCCACCTGGTTCACATAGATGAGAGGCATGTCGCTCTCGGTGACACGGGCGACCGAAATATTGAGGCGAAGGTCTGGCTTGGACCAGTCAAATGGCGAGCCATTCGGAACAATGAGAAGCTCAGCTCCGCATTCGCCAAGGCACTCGACGACGTCTTCGATCCAAATGTCCTCGCAGATCGGCACGCCGATCCTGACACCACGAAAATTCACCGGCCCCGGCATCGGCCCACAGTCGAACACGCGCTTTTCATCGAAGACACCGTAGTTTGGCAGTTCAACCTTGAAGCGCAGCGCCGCGACCTCACCGCCATCGATGAGCGCAACGGCATTATAGACCTTTCCTTCTTCTGGCCAGACCGTTCCAATCAGAAGCCCTGGTCCATCATCGCCAGCGGTTTCTTTGGCAAGTTCAAGCAGCGCATCTTGGCAGGCTTGCTGGAAAGATGGCTTCAACACGAGGTCTTCGGGTGGATAGCCCGCCAAGAACAGCTCCGGAAACACAACCAGATCCGCCCCCTCCGTACGCGCCGTCTCTCGAGCAGCAAGCGCCTTTGAAAAATTCCCCTCGATGTCACCGACCGTTGGGTTGAGCTGCGCAATCGCGATTTTCATTGAAGCCAGAGCCTGTTCGCCAGTTGCCGTGAAAGAAAGCCCTGCATTATCGCTGCTGGGAAGCCGACTGCAACAGGCTACGCTGGCTCTTCCGCCAACAGCTTGCGGGCATGTTCCGGCGAAGTGACCTTGTGAACCAAACAATCACGGACCACGAAGGCCCACTCCAGCTGCGACGAAACCGCGAGATCCTCCGGTGTTACGGCCTCCAGAACATCCTGAAACCCTGTTACGAAGTCCCACATGATCTCGTACTGTTCCGCATCGGAAAACTGCGCCCAGTCCCTGGGCAGGAAGCGCGCCACATCCTCTTGAAACACAACCTGCCCAACTCTTTGCGGCAACAGGTAGCCCATAGCCACTTGCTCGGCGACGGCATTGAGAAAGCCCATTTGTACGAGCCCCGAGCAGATGAATGCGTTGGGCGGCTGTAGCGTTCTGCGGCGCCGGCCCTGTATGGCACTCCGAGCGCCCCAGATGCGCGCTTTAATGCCGAACGCCAGTTCATTGAAAAAGGCCCAGCCGAGCCGCAGCATGGTCGCGTACGAGTAGCTCGACTGAATAGAGTTGAGCATTCGGCCGCGAACCAAGGACTGGGCCCGCTCATCGAACCAGCTGCCTTTGAGTCGCTTGATGCCAACGACCTGCCGCTTGTCATTGAGATACGTGGCCAGGTTCTTGAGATCGACGCCGTTCGAAGCACTTTCGATTACGAAGGTATTGTTGAAGCCCTTCTCTTCGTGCGGAACAAGAAACACCAAGGCCGCATGCGAAAATGAACCGCGCGTCGCCCATTGAATGAGCCAGGAGCGCAAGTCCCCATTCTTCCGCATCAAAACCACATCCGCGCGGTTGAGATGATCACCGGACAAAAACTCCGCAACGGACATCGGCCAGCCGTCGCGATCACGGATCGCTGACTGCGCTACCGATTGCGGCAGATTGAGTGTGCTCTGAACCGTTTCCATTCTTGTGACAGAACTCCTGCCAACAGCCTGTCGGACAACCGGGAAGAGCGGCAGCCTTGCTGCCGCCGTGTGCCCGCATCCGTCAGTAAGCAGGACATCATGCCGTTGCTATGGCCGGAAAGGATCCCGCATTCGATTCCCTTTCCTTTTGCATCAACTCGGCAACAAGAAACGCCAGCTCCAAAGACTGATCCGCATTAAGCCTCGGGTCACAGTGTGTGTGATAACGATTTGAAAGTTCCGCATCCGAGATGGCGACGGCCCCGCCGGTACACTCGGTGACGTTATCGCCGGTCATTTCCACGTGGATACCGCCTGGATGCGTTCCTTCTGCCCTGTGCACCGAGAAGAACTCTTGCACTTCACTCAGGATGCGGTCGAACGGGCGGGTCTTGTAACCGCTTTCCGATGAAATCGTGTTGCCGTGCATCGGATCGCACGCCCACACCACCTTGCGGCCTTCCCGCTTCACCGCCCGCAAAAGCTTCGGCAGATGCTTCTCGACATTGCCCGCACCAAACCGGCTGATAAGCGTCAGACGCCCGGGCTCGTTTTCCGGATTGATGATATCTATGAGTTGTAGAAGCTCATCTGCTTCGAGAGATGGACCGCACTTCAAGCCGATCGGATTCTTGATGCCGCGCACGTATTCGATATGCGCATGATCGGGCTGCCGCGTACGGTCACCGACCCACACCATATGCCCCGAGGTCGCGTACCATTCCCCCGAAGTGGAATCCAAACGGGTCAACGCCTGCTCGTAACCAAGCAGCAATGCCTCATGGCTCGTGAAGAAGTGCGTTTGGCGCAGCTGCGGCGTGTTGTCCGCCGAGATGCCAATCGCCCGCATGAACGACAGGCTCTCGGTGATGTTGTGAGCCAACTCTTCGTAGCGGTGCCCCTGCGGCGAATCTTGCACGAAGCTCATATTCCACTGATGGACACGCTCAAGATCTGCATAGCCGCCAAGGACGAAGGCCCTAATGAGGTTGGCCGTCGCCGCCGCCTGCCTGTAAGCGTGCAGCATCCTGTTCGGGTCTGGAATGCGGGCTTCTTCCGTGAACTCCATGCCGTTGATGATGTCACCGCGGTAGCTGGGCAGTTCAACGTCACCACGCGTCTCCATCGGCTTCGAGCGCGGCTTGGCGAACTGACCGGCAAGCCGGCCCACTTTTACGACCGGTGAGCCTCCAGCGTAGGTGAGGACAACAGCCATTTGAAGGAACACCCGCAGGAAGTCACGAATGTGATCAGGACCGTGCTCCGCGAAGCTTTCAGCGCAATCGCCGCCTTGCAGCAGGAAGCGGCGCCCCTCAGCGACATCGGCCAGTCGCTTCTTGAGATCACGGGCTTCACCTGCAAACAGAAGCGGCGGGAACGTGGCAAGCTGCTGTTGGACTTCCTGAAGCGCCTTTTCATCCGGATATTCCGGGACCTGTTTGATCGGCAGATCGCTCCAGCTATCGGGCGACCAAGCGGCTCTTTTCGCCGACATTCTACGTAACTCCCTAATTGACGATAAGCTTGGCGCCGGCCTAACACCGACGCTGCGGCCTTGCACGATCTGGAGGGCCGGATCTGGAGGGTAGGTCTCCGCGCCGAGGTCCGGCGCCACAAGTCACGCAAAGCTCTTTGCCAGCCTTATAAGGCATCCGCCCACCGCAGGCCAAGCGAAGCTTCACCCAATTTGGTCAATTGACCGCCGCAGGTCAAAGACCAGCCGACATGCCGCCATCCACCGCCAACTCGGCTCCCGTAATGAAGCCGGCTTCATCAGTGGCAAAAAATAATGCCGCGGCGGCGACGTCCTCGCCTGTTCCGAACCTTTTGAGCGGTGTCTGGTCAATCAGCGCCTTGTTGATCATCGGATTGCGCAGCACCCGTTCAGTGAGCGCCGTTTCAATAAAGCCCGGTGCCAGTGCATTCACCCGGATGCCGAAGGGTGCGTACTCAACCGCGAGGGCCCGGGTCAGAGCCGAAACAGCCCCCTTGGTCGCCGAATAACCAGCCAATTGACGCAGACCGCGGTGCCCCATGATCGAGGCGATATTGATCAGTGATCCTTTGCCGGAAGCCTTTAGCAGACCGAACCCATCACGCGCCATCCGCACCACGCCATCAAGATTGACCTCCCGGATCTTGGCCCAATCCGCATCGCTCAGATGCCGAAAATCCTCTCGGACATTAAGGCCTGCATTGTTGACCAGGACGTCGATACGACCCGGCCCTGCTTCAATGTTCTTGAACAGCGCCGTGACATCCTGCCCTTTGCAGACGTCGACGGTCATGGCCGTCGCCCGACCGCCCGCGGATACGAGCGCTTCAGCGGCCTCCTCCGCACCGCCGCCGTCAATGTCCGTCAGGTACACGTGCGCACCCTCTTGCGCGAACACGCCGGCGATAGCATTGCCAATCCCGGCCGCCGCACCTGTTACGACCGCAACCTTGTCCTGCAGACGTTTCGTTTCGCTCATGTGCATTCTCCAACTGCAACATGTCCTTGCACGAGCACGCAACCCCAAGCACCGAGGCAGCTCGTAAGCCTACTCGGCAGCCTGCCGTCTCGTTTCTGTCTTGTTGCGCATGGTAACGAGTTCTTCGGCAGCCGAGGGATGTAGGGCCATCGTCCGGTCGAAGTCCGCTTTGCGCGCCCCCATGCGCATGGCAATCGCGGCCATCTGCGCGATTTCGGCTGCATCATCACCAACGATATGGCACCCGACGACCTTGTCGCTGTCACCGTCAACCAGCAGTTTCATCAGCATGCGCTCGTCGCGTCCGGACAGCGTGGCTCGCATCGGCCGAAACGACGACTTGTAGACATCCAGCACCTTGCATCGTTCAACCGCCTCGTGCTCGGGAAGCCCGACTGTCGCCATCTCCGGCGTCGAGAAAACCGCCGTTGGGATCAACGCATGGTCGATCTGCCACGGGTCTTTGCCGAACTGCGTGTCGGCGAAAGCGTGACCTTCTCGGATTGCAACTGGCGTCAGGTTGTAGCGGTCGCACACATCCCCGACCGCGAAGATATTGTCGACATTTGTACGGCTGTCCCTGTCGACTACGATATGCCCGTTCCAGCCCTGCTCCACACCCAGGGCTTCAAGCCCGAGCCCTTTGACATTCGGCGAACGGCCGATCGCGAACATGATTTGATCGGCTTCAATGTGAGCCCCGTTGTCGAGATGCCCGACAAGCCCACGGTCCGTCTTTTCGATTTTCGCAAAGACATGTCCGAGGACGAGACGAATTCCGCGCGTCGCATAAGCTTCCGTAATGGCATCGCGCAGGTCTTCATCGAACCCGCGCAAAATCTTCGGACCGCGATAGATGAGGGTGGTCTCCGCACCGAGTCCGGCAAAAATACCAGCGAACTCCACGGCGATATAGCCACCTCCGGCAACCACGACCCGCTCAGGCAGTTTTTCCAAATGGAAGGCGTCGTTTGAGGATATGACGTGCTCCTTGCCCTCAAGCTTCTCGTCGATATTCGGCCCACCGCCGGTCGCAACGAGAATCTTGTCGGCGGTCACGGTCCGCCCCGAAGAGAGCTTGAGCGTATGCCGATCAGCGAAAACTGCACGATCCTCGAATACAGTCACCCCCGCGCTGTCGAGCCCCTGCCGGTAAAGTCCTTCCAGTCGTGCAATCTCCTTGTCCTTCGCCGAGATCAGGGCTTCCCACTCAAAGCTCGGCTCATCAACGCTCCAACCGAAGCCGCGCGCATCCTCGAAAGCATCCGAGTAGCGCGACGCGTAGACCAGCAGCTTCTTGGGAACACAGCCGCGAATGACGCAGGTTCCACCAAAGCGGTACTCTTCGGCAATCCCCACACGGGCGCCATGTCCAGCAGCGATCCGGGCCGCTCGAACGCCACCCGACCCGCCGCCGATCACAAACAGGTCAAAATCGAAGCCGCTCATAGACAATCCTTACATCCGGCCCTATTCACGCCGGCCCTATCTCAATCCACATCTTCATCCAAATCACGCCGGGCCTCGAAAAGCTTCACGCCGTCCTTGGTGGCAATGATCGCGACATCGCAGATATCCAGGAAAAGTCCACTTTCAACGACGCCCGGAATAAATCTGAAAGCTTCATCCAGCTCGTCAGGGTCGCCGATCGATCCGAAGTCGCACTCGAGAATATAGTTGCCGTTGTCCGTTACGAATGGCTGCCCGTCTGCCGTTTTCCGCAGCGCGATCTCACCCGTGCAGCCACAATCCGAGGCCAGCGCCTCGACCATATCGAGGGTCGCTCGCAGACCGAATTGCACGACCTCGACGGGTAGCTTGAAGCGTCCAAGATTCTCGACCATCTTGCTTTCGTCGGCCATGATGATGACGCGATCAGAGGCCATCGCGACGATCTTTTCGCGCAATAATGCGCCGCCGCCACCCTTGATCATTCGCAGTTCACCATCGATTTCGTCGGCACCGTCAAAGGTCATATCGAGCTCCGGTGTTTCGTCGAGCGTCGATAATGTGATGCCGCGCGCTTCGGCCAGCTGTTCGGTGGCAGTCGATGTCGCCACGCAAATCACGGATAACCCGGCCTTCACCCGCTCGCCCAGAAGCGCCACGAATTGTGATGCTGTCGATCCCGTTCCGAGACCCAACCTCATTCCAGGCTCGACCATTTCAACGGCGCGCATCGCCGCCTGTCTCTTTTGATCTTCCGCTGACATGCCTGTTCCTCGCCGTCGTCAACTCTGAATTACCGAAAGGCTGTTGACGCTCATTAGTCGGAAAACAATTACGAAGCCATACCCGAAAGGTTGCCGACGGGCCATCAAAGTCCGCCCATCAGCACATATTTTTGCTCGACGAATTCTTCGATACCGTGATGTGAGCCCTCCCGGCCGAGGCCCGACTGCTTGACACCGCCAAAAGGCGCTAGCTCGCTCGACATCACGCCCTCATTGACGCCGACCATGCCGAATTCCAGGGCCTCCGCGACTCGCCACACGCGGCCGATATCACGAGCGTAAAAATACGCGGCCAGACCAAACGGGGTATCATTCGCTTGGGCAATCACGTCGGCCTCGTCTTCAAAGCGGAATAGCGGCGCGACGGGTCCGAATGTCTCCTCCCGGGCAACCTTCATCTCCGCGGTGACATCGGTCAAAACCGTTGGCTCAAAAAACGTGCCGCCCAGCGCGTGTCGTTTTCCTCCGGCGGCGACCGTCGCGCCTTTCCCCACGGCATCCTGAACATGATCCTCAACCTTGGCCAGCCCGTCCGCATTGATCAGCGGGCCGACGGTGACTCCCTCTTCTCGTCCCGGCCCGACCTTCAAGCCGGACGTTGCCTCAACCAGCATCTCTGCAAAGCGCTCATAGACGCCTGACTGTACGTAAATCCTGTTGGCGCAAACGCACGTCTGCCCCGCATTGCGGTATTTCGATGCCATCGCACCCGCAATGGCTTTCTCGAGGTCGGCATCATCAAAAACGATAAACGGCGCGTTTCCGCCAAGTTCCAAGGAAACCTTCTTGATGGTGCTTGCCGATTGCCTCATCAAAATTCGCCCCACCTCGGTGGAGCCCGTGAAGGTCACGACGCGCACCTTCTCGTTCGAAGTAAGTTCTTCACCGACTGGAACAGGGTTGGATGATGTCACGACATTCAGAACCCCCGGCGGCACGCCAGCCTCCTCGGCCAGCGCGGCCAGTGCAAGTGCCGACAACGGTGTGTCTTCGGCCGGCTTGACAACCGCCGTACAACCAACAGCCAGAGCCGGACTAACCTTCCGTGTGATCATCGCATTCGGAAAGTTCCAAGGCGTCACCGCCGCAACGACGCCAACGGGCTGCTTCAACACCACGATGCGCGCATCTGACTTGAAGCTTGGAATAGTTTCGCCATAGACGCGCTTTGCCTGCTCTGCGAAGAACTCGACAAATGCCGCGCCATAGGTGATCTCACCTCGGGCTTCCTGCAATGGTTTGCCTTGCTCGCAGCTCAGGAGAACCGCCAGGCCCTCCGCATTCTCGACGATGAGCTCATACCAGCGCCGGAGGATCAGCGAACGTTGTTTGGCCGTCGTCTTTGACCAGCTTTGAAACGCCTGATGGGCCGCTTCAATGGCCTCCCGCGTCTCGGCGGCCCCCAAATCGGGAACCCTTGCGATCTCCTCCCCCGTCGCCTTGTCGACCACGGCTGTCTTCGCTTCGCCAACCCATGCGCCGCCAATGTAGGCCTGTGTCTTGATGAGCTCCATAAACGCTTCACCCATTTTTTCGTTCCTCTTTTCCGGCGCGCTTCATCACCTTATGCACGATCCCGGGCGTAAGCGACATGCCTGGGTGGTTGCACCTGAGCCCCGCGGGCCTCAACTAGAATTACGACACCGCAAACGTTCTAGGATGGCTGGCGCTGACAAGATCAGTGTGTAAGGACCTGCCACCAAGCGTTCAAGGTTAACAAGCCAGGGCTTACAGAAGGACCGACTAATGCGCGACGTCACAATCGTTTTCGACCTCGATGGCACGTTGGTCGACACCGCACCCGACCTGATCGACGCGACCAACCACGCTCTTTCGGGCATAAGCCTGTCCGCTGTCGATGAGCAGGAGCTGCGCACCTGGATCAGTTTTGGCGCACGTCGCATGCTGGTGGAAGCCCTGGCGTGTCACAAGCGCAGCTTGCCGGACGCGCACGTCGATGACTTGCTGGCCGAGTTTCTAGCGTACTATGAGGCCAATATCGCCAACCGCAGCCGCCCCTACCCGGGAATTGTCGACGCGCTCGATACACTTGGCAAGCGCGGCGCCAAGCTGTCGATTTGCACCAACAAGCGCGAAGCGCTGTCGATACGCCTGCTCGAGGCACTCGGTCTGAAAAATAGATTTCTCGCCATCGCTGGTCGTGACACATTCGCCGTCTGCAAGCCCCATCCCGACCACTTGCGTGGAGCGATACGGCTGGCCTCTGGCGATGAAAGACGATCCGTCATGATCGGCGACAGCGCGACGGACGTCGCAACCGCGAAGGCCGCGCAAATCCCCGTCATAGCTGTCTCTTTTGGCTACACGGACATTCCCGCCAGGGATCTGGGCGCCGAGGCTGTGATCGATTGCCACACCGCCCTCATACCGGCACTTGAAAAACTCAGCCCACTGCAATGACCCGCTGCGCCTGCGAGACATTGATTCTCGGCAGCGGGTTTAATCGCGATGATCGTGGCCGTTGAAGAGCCACATTCGCACATCAAAAATCCTGCCTCTCGGGATCGTCGGGTACAACTCAAACGGAGCATGTTTATGATCAACCGCCTGGCCATCGTTGGTGCATTGGGGTTTGCCCTCACGGGGCCCGCCCTTGCAGCCGACGCCCCGAAAGATACCAGATCTTGCATGGATAGCGTTTTCGCTCTCGCGAAGTCCGCCCAAGGCAAGAAGCTCTCCGACGCCAAGCTCAATGACATCGAAGGTCTCATGACCAAGATGGAGGATCATTGTATATCCAAGAAGTTTTCGGAAGCCGCTAAGGTCGGCCAACAGATCACCGCCGCAATCGGCAAGTAACTCGTGAATTTCTCAACCTGCTTTTGCAAGAAGGGGGGGCTCTCCAGCCGCCCCTTTTCGTTGCGCATTACGATTTGCACGCGCAGGGACGCGCAGCATGCCGATCGACGATCTCAATTGACCGAAGGGTTTATTCCCAAACGCATACGGTGCTAACGTCGCATCGCTTACTGCGCCTTCTTGCGCGGTACAGCCAAAGCCAAATAAGGCAGTACCAATCGGTTGAATGCTACGGAGGAACGACATGATCAGAATGGCTCTCGCCGTCGCCTTAGGCGCAATGGTGGTCTACGCACCAGCAGCGATCGCTGCTGACGAAGTCGCCGGACGCCCTGCACTGAGCACCAAGTCGGCCAAAGACCTCATTGCTCAGCGCGATAAATGGGGCACCAAGCCTGTTAAAACCTACAAGCAGTAGGCTCATTTCGCTTATCAAAGCAGAAAACGGCCCGAGGACTCCCGGGCCGTTTTTTGTTGCTCTAAACGTGGCCGAACAGCGTACAAGACGCTGAACCAACCCACGAGGCTCCAAGCGGCATGGCAACAAATCGCCAACTTCACGCACTGCACGCATTTGACCAAATTGCTTTTGCCAGGGCCCCATGCCCCGCGGTCCTATTGGCGATCAGCGGCGTGCCTGCCGAAGAAATACTTCCGGCGGCTCAAGACGCGATGAAGAAGGTTCGCGGCTTGGAAACCCAGGCGGATGATATTCGCGGCCTAACCATCCTGGAAATGGACTACGCATTCACCAACCTTGGGTTTTTCATGAGCTGCGTTGGAGACTACACGAGCAAGTCGCTGACGCTGGAGGACTGGGCCAAACGCCCGCGTGGCGGCAGCATTTTCTATGCCGTCGAGACGCGTGAACAGCCCCTATCCGACGTCACACAAAGCCATGTGGCGGCCGTGCTTGGCCAGCAGTTGGTTTGCTGTGAGAACCGCGATGTTGTCGAAGTCAAAGAAGCGAGCATCGCCAAACATTTCGTCGGGCAGGTCTTTGTAATCACACCGATGGCGGATGCGCGCTGGTCGGCGTGAGTGGACTTCAGATCGCCGGCCTCTGGCCAAGCATCATCTCACGCTTGCCCCCGTGCCCCGGCCGCTTGTGAACATCAAAGCCGGCTGCTTCGAGATTGCGCCTTACCCATCCTGCAGCCGTGTAGGTCGCAAAACTTCCCCTCGGTGCTGTATGCTCAAACACCGATCGAAGAAGCGGCGCTTCCCACATCTCGGGGTTTTTGGCTGGCGAGAATCCGTCGAGGTACCAGGCATCAGCCATCCCGTCCCAGCAGCCAACAGATGCTTCGGCGTCTCCGATCACAACGCGTAGCTGCGTAGACGCATCCATTTGCCAATAAGCCCCAGGCATATTGCTGGACCAAACCTTCAGGAGCACACCAACGAGGTCGTCAAGATGTCGCCAGGATACAAGCGCCCTCGCCATGTCATCGACGCCAAGCGGGTAGCGCTCAAAAGATGTGAAAGTGAGCTTCTGTCCGGGCCGACGGGTCTTGACCCAGACCCGCCAGGTCTCCAAGAAGTTGAGCCCGGTCCCGAAACCAAGCTC
>JARFQY010000247.1 GCA_029287535.1 Filomicrobium sp. | reverse complement strand
GCTCAAAAGAGCGCCCGGTCCTCTCATCCAGCCGGTGAGCGCATCGCCAAGGCGCAGTCTGCGATCGCTGAAAATCTAAAGAAATGGATGGCCAGGCGCGGCGGCAATGATGACGGTTGACGCCGACGGCGCCCGTTTCCCAATTGCCGTCGCACGTCAGTCGGTGTAGCTCACCTTTCACCTCGAACAAACGACAAGGATACTGCCAGCCATGGGCTTCAAATGCGGCATCGTGGGTCTGCCAAATGTCGGCAAATCGACGCTGTTCAACGCGCTGACGCAGACCGCGGCTGCTGAGGCTGCCAATTATCCCTTCTGCACCATCGAACCAAACGTCGGTGAAGTCGGTGTGCCCGATGAGCGCTTGGAAAAACTCGCTGCAATCGGCAAATCCCAGACCATCATTCCAACCCGCCTGACCTTCGTTGATATCGCAGGCCTGGTGCGCGGTGCTTCGCAAGGCGAGGGTTTGGGCAATCAGTTTCTGTCCCATATCCGTGAGGTCGACGCCGTTGCCTATGTGCTGCGCTGTTTCGAAGACGGCGACATCACGCACGTGGAGGGGCGCATCGATCCTGCCGCGGATGCCGATACCGTGGAGACGGAACTGATGCTGGCCGACCTCGACTCGCTGGAGCGCCGCCGTCTTCCATTGGAGAAGAGGGCCAAGACCGGCGACAAGGAGGCCAAGGTAACTCTCGCAATCATCGACAAGGTTTTGCCGCTGCTGCGCGATGGCAAGCCGGCGCGACTGACCGAGATCTCCAATGATGACCGCAAGGTCTTCGATCAGCTGCAGTTATTGACGGCGAAACCCGTTCTATATGTCTGCAACGTTGATGAGGCGTCTGCCGGTGACGGTAATGCCTTCTCCCAGACGGTTGCCGAACGCGCCAACGCCGAGGGTGCCCAGTATGTCGTGATCTCCGCCAAGATTGAATCCGAGCTATCGGGTCTCGACCCCGAAGAGCAACAGGCCTTTCTTGAGGAACTGGGTCTGGAGGAACCAGGTTTGAACAGGCTCATTCGCGCGGGCTACAAGCTCCTCGACCTCGTGACCTATTTCACCGTTGGCCCAAAGGAGGCGCGCGCATGGACGATCGAAGACGGCACCAAGGCCCCACAAGCAGCGGGCGTCATTCACACGGACTTTGAAAAGGGCTTTATCCGGGCCGAAACGATTGCTTACGACGACTACGTCGGCTTAGGCGGTGAGACGGGCGCCAAGGAGGCCGGAAAGATGCGCCTCGAGGGCAAAGACTACCAGGTCAAGGACGGCGACGTTATGCATTTCCGCTTCGCCAATTGAGGGTGCCGGCTGTCTTTGACCTTGCAGCTTCCCTTGCCGCCACGCCGAATTCCGGCCATAACGCGCGGGATTTTCCTGCCCAGTTCGCCCTCTGGGGCGGCAGTCTAATCGTCCAGGACGCAAATCAATAAAGGCGCCCCCTGGTCTTCATCAAGGAGCATTGAAACTTGCTGCGCCACGCCATGACCACTGCCTTCCTGGCGCTGACGGTTGCTGTGACGGCTGCGTCCTGCGCCAACGAGCCCAAGATCGCCACAGAGCCGGGGGACCAGAAGAAAGCCGTCCTCAACGAAAAGGATCCTGAAAATACGCTGGTCATCGAAACCAAGACTGGAAAGGTACTCATTGCCCTGCGCCCGGACATCGCCCCGAAGCATGTGGAGCGCGTCAAGAAACTGGCCCGCGAAGGCTTTTATGACGGCATCGTTTTCCACCGCGTCATTCCCGGTTTCATGGCCCAAACCGGCGATCCGACGGGAACTGGCGCGGGAGGTTCCAAGTACCCGGACATTGAAGCCGAGTTTTCCTTGGCCCCGTTCGAACGCGGCACTGTTGGAGCCGCTCGCAGTCAGAGCCCCAACTCAGCCAATTCCCAGTTCTTCATAACCTTCCAGCGCACGCCCCATCTCAACGGCCAGTACACCGTTTGGGGCAAGGTCGTTGAAGGCATGACCAACATTGACAATGTGAAAAAGGGTAGCCAGCAGGACAACGGCCAGGTTGCCGATCCCGACAAGATGCTGAAGGTCTACATCCTCGCCGACGCGAAATAAGAGCACACGGTATGGCTCAAACCCCAAGATTTGGAGACGCCCAATGGCTGAAATAAAAGACCCCGAGAACACACTCGTCATCGAGACCACGCAGGGACCCGTCGTCATAGAAATGCTGCCGGACCTGGCGCCTCAACACGTCGAGCGCATCAAGAAACTGGCGCGCGAAGGCTTCTATGATGGCATTGTCTTCCACCGGGTCATCGATGGCTTCATGGCGCAAACCGGTTGCCCGAAAGGCACCGGTACGGGCGGTTCGGACTATCCAAATCTACCCGCTGAGTTCAATAGCGAACCCCATGTTCGTGGCGTCTGCTCGATGGCCCGCGCAACCCCGCCCAATTCCGCCAATTCGCAATTCTTCATCTGCTTCGACGATGCGACGTTCCTGGACCGGCAGTACACCGCCTGGGGTAAAGTCATCGAGGGCATGGAAAACGTTGATAAGATTAAGCGTGGCGAGCCGGTGAATGATCCAGACAAGATGATCTCCATGAAAGTCGCCGCGGATCTTTAGCCGCAACACCTGAGTTCATGAATGCGCTACACTGACTAAGCTCGTGAAAATCCGAGGAGCTTGGTGGTGTGGCGCTTGCTGGTCATGGCACTTCCCGTTGTGGTGAGCCTGGCTCCTGTCCAGGCTGAGGACGCCGCCGCGCCCACGTGTTTCACGGGCTCACCCCAACGTGCCGCAGAACTCGCGAAGGCCCGCAAAGCATCCGGTAGTTGCGGCGTGAAATGCAAAGGCTGCGGTTGCCGGGGCGGGCCTGGATACCGCAATGCCAAAGGCCGTTGTGTCAGCTACAGGCGTCTTGTGAAAGAATGCGGACCGCCACCATATCTCAAATGTAAGGCGGAGTGCTTCCCGGCGCCCAAGAACTGCCCGCGCTGACGATGCACTCTGACACGAAACAAGGAAATCGAGGTCAAAATGGGCAGGGCACCTGCATCTTTGATCGCCATATCAGGACTGCTCGGCGGGGCCGGTGTGACATTGGCCGCGCTGGGCGCGCACGCGGGCGGTGCGGATGCACTGCGCGCGGCGGCTGAGCTGGCAATGGTGCACGCTGCCACAGTAATCGGCCTCGTTGCGGTTTCTGGACAGGCGACGCGCCCTTGGCTCTGGCAAACCATTGCCGCGGTCATGTTGCTGGGTGCCGTACTGTTTGTTGGAACGGTTTCACTCGGTGTCCTGGCCGATTTGCGCCCGCTGCCTATGTTGGCTCCAACTGGCGGCTCCTTGATGATTGCGACGTGGGTCGCGGTTGCTGTGGCGGGGCTTTTGGAGTGGACGACCAGTAGCGGCGCCAGGGCTGATGAAGACCGAACTGTTTGACTTCGAACTTCCCGAAGACAGGATTGCGCTGAGGCCGGTTGAGCCGCGTGACACTGCGCGACTGTTATGCGTCCAACCAGGTTCCGACCCTGAGTTGCTCGACAAAAGCGTTCGCGACCTGACATCGCTTCTGCGTCCCGGGGATTGCCTTGTCTTCAATGATACGCGCGTTATCCCAGCAGCCCTCACAGGTATAAGGCAACGTGGCGACAGCGCCGCGGGCGTTTCGTGTAACCTGCACAAAAGGATTGATGCCTCACGCTGGAGAGCCTTTGCCCGCCCCGCGAAGCGCCTTGCAGCCAATGACCGCATCCGGTTCGGCAGCACGCAAAACACCTGCATGTTGGGAACACTCGATGCAACCGTGACGGACAAAGCCGAAGGCGGAGAAATCACGCTGGCATTCGACGTGTCAGGCCCTGATCTTGATGCGGCAATCGCAGCCGTAGGCGCCATGCCGCTCCCCCCTTACATCGCCGGCCGCAGAGATGCCGACGATAAGGACATCACAACCTATCAGACGATCTATGCGCAAACAGATGGAGCCGTCGCCGCGCCCACGGCTGGTCTGCACTTCACAGAAAGCCTTTTGACCGCCCTCAAGGCGCGCAAAGTGAGTTCTCGGTTCGTGACCCTTCACGTCGGCGCCGGTACATTTCTGCCTGTCAAATCGGAAGATACCGCAGATCACAAAATGCACGCTGAATGGGGAAGCATCTCCGCGGAGGTCGCGACCGCACTGGATGACGTCCGACGCCAAGGGGGGCGGCTGATCGCCGTGGGAACGACCTCACTGCGCTTGCTCGAAAGCGCGGCCGCGCTAGACGGATCGATAGCACCTTGGGCCGGAGAAACCGATATTTTCATTACCCCCGGTTACCGCTTTAAGGCGGTCGACGCGCTGATGACGAACTGTCATCTGCCGCGCTCCACGCGCTTCATGCTGGTCGGTGCTTTTGCCGGCCTGGAAACCATGCAGCGAGCCTATAGCCATGCGATCGCGACTGGCTACCGCTTCTATTCCTACGGCGATAGCTCGCTCCTATTCAAAGCCGCCTAGATGTCCTTGGACATGAGTTTGTTGAGTTCCCGCCTGAAGCCGTCACCCAAGCCTTCGCGCGACAAACCATAAGCCACATTGGCCATCAGGAACCCAAGCTTGGAACCGCAGTCATAAAGCTGACCACCAAAGCGCACGGCATGGAACTTCTGATCGTCCCGCTCCAGCAAACCAAGCATGGCGTCGGTCAATTGAATCTCGTTGCCCGCGCCCGGCTTCTGCTTCTCTAGAAGGTCAAAGATCTCAGGCTGAAGGATGTAACGTCCGGTGATGTGAAGGTTGGAGGGTGCTGTTCCCGGTCGCGGCTTCTCGACCATTGTCTTGATTTCGGAAACCTGGTTTTGAGCGTTGTCGACACCCACGATCCCGTAATTCTGCGTCTGGTCATCAGGTACTGGAGACACGGCGACCATATTGCCCCCCAGTTCCTGGTAGGCTTCCATCATGGTCGCCAAGCAAGGCGCAGACGAAAAATGCAGCATGTCCGGCAGCAGCAGCGCGAATGGTTCGCTGCCGACGATCTCACGAGCGCACCACACCGCATGTCCCAGGCCAAGCGCGGCCTGCTGCCGTGTGAAACTCGTCTGCCCGGCGCCGGGGAGATCCCGAAGAAGGGCTGCAAGCTCCTTCTCTTTGCCCCGCTCCTGCAGGGTCCGCTCCAATTCAAACTGGCTGTCGAAATGATCCTCGATGACACCCTTGTTGCGTCCGGTGACAAACACGAAGTGTTCGATCCCCGCCGCACGCGCCTCGTCGACGACATGCTGAATAACGGGACGATCAACCACCGTCAGCATTTCCTTTGGCATAGCTTTGGTGGCTGGCAGGAAGCGTGTCCCAAGTCCCGCGACGGGAAACACGGCTTTGCGGATACGTGCCGGCGATTTCGTCATTGCGTATGAACCCTGCTTCAAACTGACAAAGACTGTCGGTTAATCGTGGCGAGCCCTATGAATGGCCACTTGGGCTGCCCTCATGAGCCCGCATACAGCATGAAATGTACCAAAAGGGGCAACAGACATTTCTCTTGCCTAACGGGTTAGACAAGATCGTTTGTAGGCAATAACGCCAAGTGTCCACAGCTATCCTAATTGCGTCTCGAGAGCGCTCAGCCAGAACGCGTGCGCCTCCACATGCCCTCGATGCTGTTGTGAAAGAGCCGATCCAACAGGAGCGGCCCAAAAATGGCCCCGAAATACCCGCCTAAGTCCCCATTTAAGTAGCCAGCAGGAGCGGGAGAGACGTGCAAGGCGCTTTCTACCAGGCCAATTCCATACGTTGCCCTTTGGTGATACCAGCCGTGCTGATGGCCGTCGGTACACTGATGGCGCTAATCTCAACACCTGCGCAGGCCCGTCAACCCTTTGCGGAATTCGTGCAGAGTTTGTGGCCTGAGGCACGCGATCGCTTCGGCGTTTCGCGGACCACATTCGTGCGGGCCACAAAGGGCCTAAAGCCTGATCTATCCATCCCTGATCTTGAGACAAGCGGGCGCAAACGCAAGGTCAGACAAGCGGAATTCACGCGAGCGCCGTCCGACTATCTCGACAAGGACTACCTGGCCCGCCTCGCCAAGACCGGCCGTAAGCTGGCGCGCACCTACGCCAGCCAACTCGATGAGATCGAACGGCGTTTTGGTGTTGATCGGGCGATTGTTCTGGCGATCTTTGGCCGGGAAACCGCATTCGGCTCCTATACGCCGAAACATGACGCCATCCGGGTGCTTGCCACCCAGGCATGGGTCGGCCGGCGCAAGGAGCTCTTCCGAGAGGAATTTCTCCACGCCTTAAAACTTCTGGAGAAGGGCGTGCCTCGAAAAAAGATGCGCGCATCCTGGGCGGGCGCCATGGGTCTGACCCAGTTTCTGCCATCCGAATTTTTTAAGCATGTCCACGATTTTGGAGGAGACGGATACGCTGACTTGTTCGATTCCGTCCCGGACGCCTTGGCCTCCGCCGCCCGACAGCTCAAGAACCACGGTTGGATCCGCGGTTTGGACTGGGGCTACGAGGTCGTCATCCCGCCAGCGGCCGATTGCGCCATGGAAGGCCCGGTCGGAGAGCGCAGCTACAAGGACTGGATCGAGTTGGGCTTCCGGCGGGTTGCGAACCGGCCTTGGCCCGCCGAATTGCATTCCCATAATGCCTATCTGATGTCGCCTGCGGGCGCTCATGGACCATCGTTTCTGGTCACCGACAACTTCAAGGCGATCCGCGAGTACAACACCTCAGATCTGTATGCCACCTTCATAGGCAATCTGGCGGATCGAATCCGCGGCGGCGGCAACTTTGTGACTCCCTGGCGCAACGTCGGCCGGCAACGCACTGCTACCATCCGCGCTGTGCAGCAGGGCCTCAAGGACCGGGGATACCCGATCACGATCGTCGACGGATTCATTGGCTCCAACACGCGTCGCGAAGCCGGCCAGTTCCAGCGGGCCACAGGTCTGCCGGTGGATTGCTGGCCATCCGACCGACTCGTCAGGAAACTGCGATCCGGCTGAGACCCACACTTATGCGGCATACAGTGTCCCTGAGGTGCGAGCCGACCGAATGTGCTATAAACCGACCTGACGAAGAAACGATTCACGTCGACGTCGGACTTTGCTGGGACAAATCCATGCGCGGCTTGGCATATCTGGGATATTTGCTAGCGGTCATCATGGCGACAGCCACGGTCGCCGAAGTCGCACGCGCGGAAAACGCGGCATTCCGATCAAGCTACGTCACGCCGTTCCCTGATGGTGACGTATACAACGTGGCCGTCGTCGGGGATTCATTGGCTGAAGGCACGCGGTACGGTCTGCGAGATACACTCAACACCGACCGGCGTGTCAGAATAGCGCCGGGAGTCTCCAACCTCTCCCGCATCACTTTTAACACCTTCGAGAACAAGCTCAAAACGCTGCGCCGCAACCTTGTTACCGCCAAAACGGACATTGCGGTCGTCATACTCGGCGTCCAGGACCGCCGCAGCATGATCGGAGCCAATGGGCGGAAGACCTGGCTCGGCAGCCGCGGCTGGCGCAACGAGTATTCCCGCCGTGTCGATAAGATGATGAAGACCCTCAAAAATGCGGGCATGGCCATCTACTGGGTGGGGCTGCCGAACATGCGCTCTAGGAATGCCGATGCCGCGGCACAGATTATCAACGATGTCATCCGTGAACGGGCTTACCTCAACGGGGTGAAGTACATTGACATCTACGCCAGCTTTTCAAATGAGCAAGGCGGGTACAGTGCCTTTGGTCCGGATATGGCTGGCAACGTAAAACGCCTGCGCTGGCGCGATGGAATGCACTTCACAGGCACCGGCTACGCCAAGGTCGCTCACTATGTTGCCCGCGAGATGCGCCGCGATGTGGCACTGGCGAAGGCGGAACGAACCGTTCCGCTTGCTGGCAGCGAGGGCGAACAGGCGGCAATACGCGCCGCGGCGGCCCCGGCTAAGGAGAAAGAGAAAGAGGCGATCACCGGCTGGCAACAATCCGTTGACAAGGCCAAACAGAAAGTAGCTGCACGGCGCGAGCCGCAAAGCTATTTCCTCAGTGCTGCTGCAGGCGAGCAAAAAGAGGCCAATGGGCGGGTTAACTTGAATGCGGTCGACGCCAATGGGCGACCAAAGATTGTATCTTTGGAGATATTGAGACCCGCGATCCCGGCATCAGTCGTGGCGCTGGTCACGCGCAAGCAAAGCCGGGCTCGTGCCGCGCAGATTGGAGATACTTTGGTGGATGAGACCGCCAATGGTCTCAACATCATGAGTACGGTCACGCCAGCCAGTGAAGCCACTGCCGTCGGTCAAAGGCGCAAACTATCGCTGGCCCAGTCACCCTTCTTCCGCGTGCTAGTCAAAGGTGAGCGCATGCAATCGCGCGCCGGACGTGTGGATGATTTCGCATGGCCGAGGCCTGCGTTGCCAGCCCCTCCAAAAGAACAACCGGGCCTGGATGGGTTGGATGCAGTGACCGAGGGTGGCGTGCCGCTGCCGCCGCGCAGCCCCTTCCGTCCGCGCGCCTGATGCCACATCGACCTGACCCCGAGGAACTCAATCCTTAGTGCGCTCGTTTTCAAGTTCACGCAGCTCTTTCTTCGAGAGCTTGCCAATCATTGTCTTCGGCAGTTCGTCTCGGAACTCAATCTGCGCAGGCTGTTCGATTTTGGAAAGCCGTGTCTCCAAATGAGCTAGGATGTCCGCCTCGTCCGCGGTCGCTCCGTCCTTTAACTTGATG
>JARFQY010000202.1 GCA_029287535.1 Filomicrobium sp. | reverse complement strand
TGGCACAAGCCCCGCACCTCCAAGACCAAACCTGGTGGAAAACCGAAAAAAGAAGCGCCAAGTGAACCGGCCCGAATTGAGCCTCCGCCGGATGTCTGGTCCCAAGGCGAGATCGCTGATGGGCTCAAGGCCTGCGTTCGGAAGCTGGGGCAAATTCATGCACGTGTCGAGATCTCGGAACCTTTCAAGAAGGGGCCGTGCGGCGCGCCAGCGGCCATCAAGGTGCGGCTCGTTGGGACACAGCATCCTTTGAAGATTTCGCCGCCTGCAACACTTCGCTGCAAGATGGCTGTTTCGCTTTACTGGTTCATTGAAAAGAGCCTTCAGCCAGCGGCACTGGAGATTTTTGGATCTCCGGTTAAGAGCTTCCGAGGTATCTCCAGCTATTCGTGTCGCAACCGCAATGGGTCCAAGAAAGGCAAACTCAGTGAACACGCCTTGGCCAATGCATTGGACGTGAGTTCGCTGAAGCTTACAAACGGCAAGACGATTTCAGTACTGAAGGACTGGGGCCCGACTAAACGAGACTTGGAGGCGCCGCCCGCAGACGCAGCCAAACCAAAACTCGTTGCCATAACCGGAAAGAAGGCCAGTGCGCGCGCCGTTCGGCGCAAGCCCGACACGTCTGAGTCCATACCCGTTCCCATCAAAAGGTCGGACGCGCGGAAAGGGCGCTCGCGAAGCGTTGCCAAGACACAACCGAAACCCAAGCCCAGGTCTGCCAACAAGCTAAAGACGGTCAAAGCCGCCAAGCCCGCGCCGCCAACGAAGGCGTCGGTTTTCCTCAAGCGTATCCACAAGGAAGCCTGCCAATACTTTGGTACAGTTCTTGGCCCGGAGGCGAACGAGGCGCACAGGGATCATTTCCACTTCGATATGGCGCCGCGCCGACGCAGTAACTACTGCCGCTAGCAGTCCCCGCGGCGGTTTGGGAGACTTCTGAAGTTGCTGGAAAACCCAGTGGCAAGGGTCAAACCAGTCTCTTTTCGCCCGAGGGACGGTTACCGTTATTGACCTTCCCTAAATGTCATTTCATGCAAAACAACTTGCCAACGGCTGGCAAGCCTCGCAGCATAGCTGGCGGCAACTTGACCTGCGGCGAGCCTCACGTTCCCGGGCGGCCAGCGGTGAAACAAGAACGGAGAAGAAACGCCGATGGAAGAGCGATGGCTCGGCACTTTGGGGCCACGCGTATCCTGCGTCAGCCTTGGCTGCCTCAACCTCACGGGCGCCTATGGGCCGACGAGCGAGGACGAGGCACTAGGGCTGCTCGACAAAGCGGTGGAGCTCGGCGTAACGCACCTCGATACGGCCGACATCTACGGCATGGGCATTTCTGAAGAGATTATTGGCAAGTTTCTTAAAACGCGTCGCCCCAGAGTATCGGTCGCTACCAAAGGGGGCATTCGTTTCATGCGGGCGACCGGTCAGCGCTACGTCGACAATTCGCCAGCTTACCTCCAGCAAGCCATCGACAACTCGCTTCGCCGACTGGGCGTCGAGAGAATTGACCTTTTCTATGTGCATCGACGCGAGGCCAGCCGCCCTATTGAAGAAGTGGTGGGGGCCCTAGCTGATCTGAAACGCTCCGGAAAAATCGGCGCCATTGGGCTGAGCGAAATCAGCGCCGAGACATTGCGGCGTGCGCACAGGGTGGACCGCATTGCGGCGGTCGAGAGCGAATACTCTTTATGGACCCGCATTGCCGAGCGCGAAATGCTGAAGACAACCGCCGAGCTTGGGGTGGCGTTCGTCGCATTCAGCCCGCTTGCCAGAGGCATGCTGACGTCGTCGCCACCCAATCCAGCCTCCTTCAGCAACCGTGACTTCCGCAAACGGAACCCGCGCTTTTCTCCCGAAAACTATCCCAAGAATCTCGCCGCCGTCAGCCGGTTTCACGAACTCGCCAGTGAGATGGGGCAGGACCCAGCCACGCTTGCTATTGCATGGGTGCTGAAGCAGGCCCGCAATGTCGTGGCGATTCCCGGAACTCGGCAGCCGGAGCACTTGGCGGCTTGCGTCGAAGGGTCTTCATTGCGGCTCACGGACGATGATCTGCAAAAGATCTCGGCCGTCTTTCCCGAAGAGTTTCCCTGGGGTGCCCGCTACGCGGAAACCCAAGGACTGGGTGTTGAGGAACTGGCGTAGCCAAGCCCTCAAACCGTCTTGGCTGCCATCTTGTCAGCGGTGGACGGTATCGGCTCTCCGGTTAGCCCCAGCTGGTCGGAACGCTTGCGTATGGCGACAGCGAATATCGCGACAGAGAGCCCGCACGCGGCTATGAACCACGTTTGCCAGATGCTGTAACTAAACCCAATGAGCAGCGACGTCGTCACGAACATGGCGATGGCCGTGGGTTGCACACCGGCCTGCAATGTCGCGATGGCTCTGAGGACGAACAGTCCGACTGCCAGCAACAAGAGCGCGCCTACTGCGCCTAGCTCGTACCAGACCTGCAGATAGACATTGTGTGCGTGGTTGGCATAACCAGAATCGAACTTGCCGAAATCTCTAGCTTGCTCCGCCGCCTTGGCTTCGCTGACCGCCTTCTTCATGGCGCTGCGCGTGGCGTCCGCGCCGATACCGATTATGGGCGCACGCATCACCTCTTCGGCGGCCGTCCCCCAGATGACAACGCGATGCTGCGCTGAGTAGAACAGCCAATTTGCCTTGTGAAGGTCCGCGTTAAGAGTCATCAGGGAGATTGGCACAACGAGCAATACGGCGGCGCTCCACAGTGCCGCAAGTGCACCAATCACCGCGGTTCGATTGAACCAGCTCGCGATGCCAAACGCTACCAGCCCGCCGAGCAGGGCCACCTGTGAACTTTGGTGACTGCCATACAACAGTATCGTCGCGGCACCAAAACTGATTGACGCGTAGGCGAGCAAACGGCGAACTCTGCTGGGATCGTGAATCGCGAGCATGATTGCCGGCCACAGAAACCAGATTAGCACTGCCATGCGTCGGTTGAGATTGGCGATCGTAACACTCTGTACGGAGCCATCGGCGGCCAGCGTTATATGCTTTGTTATGTTGGCGTAGAGCGAGGGGAACGCCGTAAACAAACTGCGGGTAATAAGTTGGCGGGTCAAAATTTCAAACGCGACCAGGACAAAAGCGATCAACAAACCGGTTAGCACGCCCTCGCCAATGTAATGCGCAACGGGGCGGGTTGCGGTCGACGTCGCGCGAATCGCAAACCAAACGGCGGCGAGTGTCAGCAGTAGAAAAGCCGGTTTGAGCAGACTATGCGATGGCGAATGCGACCAGATTGCCGACACCATCGCCCACACGGCAAACGCAGCCACCGCGATGAAGGCCGCTCCGAATTTCTCGGGACGGCGGGGCAGCGCGGGCCTCAAGAACTGATCGGCGAGCGCGGCAAGCAAAACCAGCACGACAAGTACGCTCGTGGTTCTTGGGTCGATGAGCGCTATCAGCGCAAGCGTGCCAGCGGCGACCCCGGCCCACCATGCCTTGCTGAATGGTTGCATTGCCTGAAGTTTTGTCACTTATTGCTTCGTGCTCCCTTTGCCCTCTCGCTATACGCCAGCGGCGGATGGCGCTGTCAAGGCAGCGCTTTGAGGGTGGGGACAAGTTGGGCTTACTGGCGGATGAATTGCGGCTTGGTGCCGACCATTTCTTTGCGGCGATCCTACCTCCATGAACATAATCAACCTATTGCGCCGCCGTATCGATGAAGACCGCCCGGTCAGGGCTGGGCTGATCGGCGCGGGTAAATTTGGCTCAATGTTTCTTGCACAGGTGCCACACGTCAGGGGCCTGAAAGTCAGTGCGATCGCCGACCTTGCTCGCGAGCATGGCCAGACCGCCTGCCGCACAGTGGGATGGACGGAAGAGCAAATTGAGAACACCGTTTGCCTGGAGAACGGTGCGGCACTCGCCGCGCGCGACGACGTTGATGTCGTGATCGAAGCCACGGGCAATCCCGCGGTGGGAATCGCGCATGCACTCGCCGCTATCGAGAACGGCAAGCATGTCGTGATGGTCAATGTCGAGGCGGATGTGCTGGCCGGACCGGCGCTTGCCAAACGAGCCCGCTCGGCCGGTGTCGTCTACTCGATGGCCTACGGGGACCAGCCGGCGTTGGTTGCGGAGATGGTCGATTGGGCACGCGCCAGCGGATTTCAGGTGACCGCTGCCGGCAAAGGCACAAAATATCTTCCTGCGTTCCACGAGGTCACGCCAGACGACGTTTGGCGTCATTATGGTCTGACGCCCGAGGAGGCCAGCACCGCCGGCATGAACCCGCAAATGTTCAACTCTTTCCTTGATGGAACCAAGTCTGCCATCGAGATGGTCGCCATCGCGAACGCGTGTGATTTGACCGTGCCGAAGGACGGTCTGGCATTCCCGCCATGCGGCGTCGATCGATTGGCGCAAGTGCTCAAGCCGCAAGTAAAGGGTGGCGTTCTCGAGGGCGAGGGCTTCGTTGAGGTTGTTTCTTCGCTTCACCGTGACGGCAGCGATGTGGAGCGGGACCTGCGCTGGGGCGTCTATGTCGTGTTGAAGGCACAGAACGACTATGCGGCCCAATGCTTCCAACAGTACGGCCTGGCAACAGATGAAAGCGGTCAATACGCGGCGATGTACAAGCCCTTCCATCTCATTGGATTGGAGCTCGGAATCTCCGTTCTCAACGCGGCGCTGCGCGGGGAGCCGACAGGTACTTCGCGCGCGTTCCGGGGCGATGCCGTTACCGTTACAAAGCGGGCTCTCAAAGCGGGAGACATCCTGGACGGGGAAGGCGGCTACACCGTCTGGGGCAAGGCCATCCCCGCCCAGAAAAGCCTGGCGGAAGACTGCCTCCCGATCGGACTTGCGCATGGAGTGCGGCTGAAGCGGGACGTGGCAAAGGGTGAACTGGTGCGGAAAGCGGACGTAACCCTTGATGACGCCACCGAAGTGATGCGACTGCGAGCCGAAGCGGAATCAATTGTCGATTGAGCGACGCGGGACGCTTCGTGATTGAGATGGCGGAGCGGAAAGTCACACAAACAAAAAGGATGCCCGAGGCCATTCGGCCCGGGCGCCGGGAGTCGGGCCTTGGCTAAACGATCAGGCTCCTTTCAACTCCAGGGGGATCTAATGTGATTTCTCAAGCGACCAGCGACATCATGTGGTCTCGAGCTGCGGCTCTTGGGCTTCCAGCAGCGCCTTGAAGTCATGCAGGCCGAGATTGGCGAGCGTGTTGAGATTATCGTCCAGGATTTCGTAGATGACACCGTCGGTGCCTCGATTGCTGAACAACGCGATAGCGTCCTGATCCCCGCCGCCTTCGGTGTGGGGTTCATCGCTTGCCTGCTTGGCCACGTAGCTGCCGACCGGACGGATCTCCTTGATGTCGCCGTTCGCCTTGTAAATGCGTAATTCGCCTTGAACCACGAAGGTTCGATAGTCGGCATGGTGCCGGTGGAGGACGACCTTCTGGTTGGCTGCGAACTTGAAGAGAACGTCGACGGTCTTGTTTTCTACGTCGACGTGGCAGACGTGGTACCAGGCGTGTTCAATGCCCTCGAGTGTATACCACGTGATGTTGCGGTCATCGAATTCCTTGGTCAGCACAGGACGTTCCTCCTATGTTTCTTGCGCCTTACGTGCGTGCGGACACTATGGTGGACGCGTGTTGTGCCGACTTGCCATTTGGTGCCAAAGTGCCGCGACAGGCATGAGCGAGGCGACTGGGATGGCGATACGTCAGACGGGGTTCACGCGCGCCAGTGCTCTGGGTCCGATCGCCAGGATCGTCGAAGAGGGCGGGGGTTCGATCTCACGCGTCTTTCAGGATGTGGACCTGCCGTTCGCGCTCTTGGAAAACCCAGATGTGCCGGTGCCGCTCAAGGAACAATTCCGCGTCCTGCAGCGGGCTGCACGCGAGGTCGGGGATGCGCATTTTGGTGCGCAGCTTGGCCGGCATGTGCGCATCAAGAACCTCAGTGCTTTCGGGCTTTGGGTGAGCCGGGCCCATGACCTTTACGACGCCATCGACCGTTCGAGACGCGGCCTCAACATCTTTTTGCAAACCGCAACGGTTCTGGAGTTGCGCGAAACCGATACCGGTGCCCGCTGGTCGATCGAGTTTCTCGATCCGGCTTCGGAGGGGCGGTACCAGAACGAGCTGCTTGGGCTGGGCTACCTGATCGATGTGGTGCGTTGCTTTGCCGGCCGCGCTTGGAGACCTCGTCTGATCCGCACCACGACTTCCGATCGCGCTGCCACGGGGTATCTCGAGCAGCTGTATGGGGCCAACGTCTCGACGGGGCAACGGGTGTCGGCCATCGACTTCGACCGCGGGCTGCTGTGGGCACCCAACATGCTCCATGGCACGTATTCGTTGCCACTTCCCCAGGAACTGGGGAGCGAGCCTGTAGTCCCAGCGTCGAGCGATGATCCGGAAGCGGTTGCCGCGGTCACGATGTTGGCGTTGCTCGAAAGGCAGCCGCGCGCGGCCTGGGTCGCCGACAAACTCGGCATGACGAAACGCTCGATGCAGCGGCGGCTATGCGAAGAAGGCGTCACGTTCTCGCAACTCGTCGATGATGTGTTGAAGACGCGGGCGCAAGAACTTGTTTCAGAGAGCACGAAGCCGATCACCGAAATCGGTCTGGAGCTGGGCTACGCCGACACCGCGCATTTCAGCCGCGCGTTCAAGCGCTGGACCGGAATGAGCCCGAGGGCGTTTCGGAAAATGCGGACGTAGGGTGAGCCCTTGGCCAACGCGGACCACGAAGCGAGAGAGATGCCATGGCGCAAACGACGAAACCGCTGACATTCGTTCTGGTGCACGGCGTGTGGCATGGCGGCTGGTGCTGGAGCCGCGTCGCCGACAAGCTTCGCGAACGCGGTCACCGCGTGACGACGCCGACCCACACGGGACTGGGCGAGAGAAGCCATCTACTCTCCCCGGCGATCACGATGGACACCTTTGTCGAGGACATCGTCGCTCATCTCATGTGGGAGGATTTGAAGGACGTCGTTCTTGTCGGTCATAGCTTTGGCGGTGCGCCAATAAGCGGTGCGGCCGACCGGATCCCTGAGCGGATCAAGAGGCTCATCTATCTCGACGCGGCCGTCATGGAGGATGGTGAGACCTGGTTTGGGCTTCTGCCGCCCGAAACGGCAGCGGCCCGCAAAGAGGCCGCCCAGGAGG
>JARFQY010000165.1 GCA_029287535.1 Filomicrobium sp. | reverse complement strand
GTCGGATGGTATTGGTTCGCAGGATGTGTCGGCTTTATCGGAAGACCATGCCGTTCCGATCGACCCGTTCGTCGCCAAACGCATCGAAGTCATTCGCGGGCCTGCGACATTGCGGTACGGCAACCAGGCCATTGGTGGTGTCGCGCTGTCGAGAGCAATCGCATTCCCGACTTTGTGCCCAAAAGGGGCGCCATGGGTCAGATCAAAGGCGACCTGACGTCTGTTGACGAAGGCCGCAACGAGGCCTTCCAGGCAATGGCTGGAGCCAGAGGCTTTGTTGTCTACGGCGATGGCTTCCGACGCCGCACCGAAGATTACGACACGCCGAGGGGTACCGAATTCAATACATTTGTCGATGCCGAGGGCGGCGCGGTGGGGACATCTTACGTCGGCGACAAGGGTTTCGTTGGCGTGTCTTTGTCGCGCTATCAAAGCTTCTACGGTATCCCAGGTGAAGAAGCGGTTGAGCTGATGCCGCGCATTGACCTGGAACAGAATAGGCTCCAGTCAAAAGGCGAATGGCGCGTCGGGGGCATGGGTATCGAGGCCATACGCTACTGGTTTGGCACATCGGAGTATGCCCACGACGAAGTCGTTGACGAAGGTGAAGGCGACGAGATTGGTTCGCGCTTCACCGTCGAGGCTTACGAAACCCGTGTCGAACTTCAGCACCTCCCCTTCGTTACGTCTCTGGGTCGGTTTCGCGGTGCTTTTGGAACGCAGATTATCGATCGCAATGCGCGTGGACAGAGCTTTGAGGGCGACTCGCTTCTTGAGCCCGCCCGTACAGAAAGCATTGCCGCGTTCTGGTTCGAGGAGCTGGACGTTGATCGTTATCTGACCTTGCAGGCCGCGGCCCGCATCGAGTACTCGGATCTTGACGGCTTCGGCCGGCTTGAGCCTCTCAATCCTGACATTCCACTGGTTGCCTTGAACCGGGACTACACGCCATTCAGTGCGAGCGTTGGTGGGCTCTACCGGCTCCACGACGATTCGGTTGTCAGCCTCAACACGCAATATGTTGAACGAGCCCCGGCCGACGCCGAACTGTTTTCCACGGGCATCCACGAAGCAACCGGAACTTTTGAGATCGGCAATCCAGACCTGGTTAAGGAGAAAGCCGCGACCATCGAACTTGGCTATCGAAAATCATCCGGCCGGTTTCGTTACGATGCAACCGCTTACTTCTCGTACTTCGATGGCTTCATCTTCAGGCAGCTGACTGGCCTGGAGTGCGAAGGTACGCTGGCAAGCTGCGGGACCGATGCAGGCGACGGTGAGGAAGAAACCCTAGATCAGGTGCTTTTCGAACAGCGGAACTCGACTTTCGCTGGCACTGAGCTAGCTGGCCAATACGACATCAGGCCGATCTGGCGTGGTGTCTGGGGCATCGACGGTCAGTTCGACTATGTTCGCGCCCGCTTTACCGATGGCGGCAACGTCCCTCGTATTCCGCCGGCCCGGCTTGGCGGCGGTGTGTATTACCGTGACGACAACTGGTTCGCCAGAACTGGCGTGCTCCAGGCCTTCGACCAGAACTTTTTTGGCGAAAATGAAATCGCGACGCCAGGCTACACCTTGGTCTCGGCGGAGCTGTCTTATCGTGTCGACTGGGAGGACCTAGACGGTGTTGGCCCGTCCATGACGATCGGGATCAAAGGCCAGAACCTGGCCAACGACGAGGTCCTGAACAGCGCCTCGTTCAAGCGCCGCGAGAACGTCCTGCTGCCCGGCGCCAACGTCCGCCTGTTCGGCTCGATCAAATTGAACTGAGCCAGTCTGACGACAAACCAGAGCCCGGAGCCAAGCGCTCCGGACTCTGGCTCCCGGTACGTTTTCCCCTTGGCCCGCGACGCGCTACAATCGGGCCATGGCTGAACCAATCATACTCGTGACGGTGCTCTGCACCTTCCTTCTTGCCGGGACGGTGAAGGGCATCATCGGCTTGGGCCTGCCGACGGTCAGCCTCGGTCTCCTGACGGCGGCCCTGGATTTGCCGACGGCGATGGCGTTGCTTCTGGTGCCATCCTTCGTCACCAATCTTTGGCAGGCGATGGTCGGTGGCAATGGTGTCGAAATCCTTCGTCGGATCTGGCCGTTCTTGCTCATGGCATCAATAACGGTTTGGATCGGGGCCAGTGCCTTGACGCGTGTCGATCTTGCCTTGCTATCAGCGCTGCTCGGCGCCCTTCTTGTCGCGTATGCCGTGATCAGCCTGGTCGGCATCAAGCTGACGATTGGCCCCCACCAGGAAATCTGGGCCGGTCCTTTGATTGGCACGGCAAACGGCGTGTTGACGGGAATGACCGGCTCTTTCGTTGTGCCCGGAGTGATGTTCCTCCAGGCCATCGGCCTGCCTCGCGACCGGCTCATTCAGGCCATGGGTATGCTGTTCACGGCCTCGACCGTGGCCTTGGCGCTGGCGTTGAAGGGCAATAGCTTGCTCACCGCCGAGCAAGCCCTGCTGTCGACACTCGCCCTGTTGCCCGCGCTTGTTGGCATGATGCTTGGTCAAAGCGTCCGCCGTCGGCTATCCGAGTCCGGCTTCCGTCGCGTTTTCTTTATCGCGCTCCTTCTTCTTGGCACCTATATCATCGCCAACGCCGCGATCGATCTGCGCTAACCAGTCCCGGCGAACCGATGCGGCGTTCCCGACAGAGGAGATCATCTTCCATTGCCTGAGCTTCCCGAGGTTGAAACCGTTAGGCGCGGCCTCGAGCCGGTTCTAAGCGGACGGCGCATCGCCCGCCTGGAGCAGCGTCGCGCCGACCTGCGCTTTCCGTTGCCCGACGCATTCGCCAAGCGCGTCGCCGGCCGCCGCATCCAGGCGCTGACCCGTCGCGCAAAGTACCTCGTCGCGGAATTCGAGGGCGGTCAAACACTAATCATGCATCTGGGCATGTCAGGGCGCTTCACAATCTCGCCGTCGGTTGGTTCGGGCAAGATGCCAGGCGATTTCACTCACGGAACCGGCGCCGACCCGAAGCATGACCATGTCATCTTTCACACCGAGGATGGAACGACCGTCACCTACAATGACCCGCGCCGGTTTGGCTTCATGGTCATGGCCCCGACCGAGAGCATCGACCAGCACCCGCTGATCCGCAATCTTGGTCCCGAGCCGCTTGGCAACGCTTTGAATGCCGGCTACCTGGCCGCCCGTGCGCAAGGTCGAAAAACGGACCTGAAGGCGTTCCTCATGGATCAGCGCAATGTCGCCGGCCTCGGCAACATTTACGTCTGCGAAGCGTTGCACCAGGCCCGCTTGTCGCCCAAGCGGGCGGCTCGATGCCTGGCCAGAACAAACGGCCTTCCCACGGATCGCGCGGAGCGTCTGGTGACAGCTATTCGCGAGGTCTTGAGCGCCGCCATAGACGCAGGCGGTTCATCTTTACGCGATTATCGCCAGGCCGACGGCGCACTGGGCTATTTCCAGCATGCCTTTCGTGTCTATGGACGTGAAGATGAACCTTGCACTAAGCCAGGCTGTCGGGGCACCGTGCGCCGGATCGTTCAGTCCGGCCGCTCGACGTTCTTTTGCTCGGGCTGCCAACGTTGAGAACCCAAACCCCTCCATACCTAAGGGCAAGCAACTCATGACCTATGAAACCATCATTGCCGAGACCAAGGATCGCGTCGGCGTCATCACTCTCAACCGGCCGACGGCCATGAATGCTCTGAACTCTCAATTGGTCAAGGAACTGAGTGAGGCGCTTGCCGGTTTCGAGGCCGACGACGGCATCGGCGCGATCATCATCACGGGTTCCGAAAAGGCATTCGCGGCCGGGGCGGACATCAAGGAGATGGCCCCCAAAAGCTATATGGAGGTCTACAAGGAGGACTTTGCGGCGACCTGGGACGCAGCAGCTCACTGCCGCAAACCGGTGATCGCGGCGGTTGCTGGCTACTGCCTGGGCGGCGGCTGCGAGCTCGCAATGCAGTGCGACATCATCCTCGCCGCCGACAACGCGAAATTCGGCCAGCCGGAGATAACGCTCGGCATCATGCCCGGGATTGGCGGCACACAGCGGTTGATCCGCGCCGTCGGCAAGGCGAAGGCCATGGACCTTTGCCTGACTGGCAGAATGATGGACGCCGAGGAAGCCGAGCGTTCCGGACTCGTCGCCAAGGTCGTGCCGGTTGCCGAACTTGCCGCGGAAGCCGGGAAGGTTGCCGCAAAGATCGCATCCATGTCGCTTCCCGCTGCAATGATGACAAAGGAAACGATCAATCGCGCTTACGAAACGACCTTGTCGGAAGGGATTTTGTTCGAGCGCCGCGTCTTCCACGCCATGTTCGCCACCGAGGACCAAAAGGAAGGCATGGCCGCGTTCTCGGAAAAGCGTAAACCGAATTTCAAGCACCGCTGAACCGTCGCAGCGGCGGACACACCTCAGGTGCCAACCATCGCGCGTCTTAGTTTGTAGTGCGTGATCGCCGCAATCGTTGAGATGAAGACGAGCGCCAGCCCGCCGGCCAAGAACACGTGATTAGCCGGCCAATCAGGCTTCACGCTGGCAAATTTGCCGGACGTGATCAGAAGCCCCAACGCGACGGCGGCCGCCGCCGCTTGCGCCATGGCGAGCAGTGCCGAAACATCTAGCGAAGTCTGCGAACGAAACAGGCTCTCCTCGTCCCCCAGGATATGCACGAAGCCGAGAAGAGCGGCCGCGATCAAGGCCATTGCGGCGCCGTATTGCCAGCTATGGAACCACCAAAGCTGAGTGAGTGAGTAGATGGCAAACAACGCCAGTGCCCCCCAGCCGTAGACCAGTGCCATCAGCCTGGCGTTACGCCGGGAGGCATGGAGCTGGGCTTCGGGATCATCGCGAATTGCGGCCGCTGCATCACTCCAGATCGGCCGGTTAATCGCGAAAGCCGTATCCATGATGATGATCGCGAAACCAAGAGCTGCTCCAAGGCAGGTGTATTTCGCTTCGAAAATCACGGCTGCGACCATGAAGGCGACGGACGCCGCGATCACCACCATCAGCATCGGTATGCGCGATTGCAAAGACATGGGACCCCGTGAGAATTACTGCGCTCATCAAAAAACCAGATCGGCCTCGCGCTTAATCGGCGCGGAAGCTCGGGGAGCCTGGTCTTCAAGAGGCGCCCTGTGCGTTCGCTTTTTCACTTTGATTCTTGGTGTAGAGCGCGTTCGCCGTAATGATCGCGACTGCAAGCGCCCCGAAAAAGAAGATGTTGTTGGCGGCCCAATCCTGCCACCCGGGATTGGCCTGTTTGGAGACGGGGAATTTGCCGTCGATAACGAGCCCGATCATGGCGATCACCATGCCGACCAGCTGCCCGATCGATAAGTACTTGGCAAGCTTCTGGACGGCTTCATCGGCCCGCCCAGCAGCCTCGTCGCGATCGAGCATTGCGGCAAAGAACAAGCAAAGTACGCCAACGACCGCGAAGGCCGCGGTAAACACCAACCACTCTTTCCAGGAAATGATGAAGTAGTAGGTCACAAACAGGCTCAGCGCGCCCCAGACCCACACCAGCCCCATGTTGCGCGCCGTCGATGCCGCAACGACGTTTTCACTGGCACCGGCCTTGCGCTGCTGCCAGTTCTCCGCGACCGCTACTCCCGCGATCGCTAAAGAGACCAAAGCCGCCGCGACCGTATGCAACGTCACGTCCCCGGCGGCCCCGGCAACAACCATGATCGCCAAACCCACTGCCAGCGAGATCATCCAAATGGCGAGTGAACCCATGAGACAGTCCCCCGTTGATTTTCAATTGGCCGGTGCCCGGATCGTCGCGCCTTTCTGACGCATCGGCGACCGTCGGCTCGTCCTTAGCACGATTCACAAATCAGATTCGACATGCAAGTCCTGCCGAATAGGCCGGCACCTGGGCCCCAAATCGGCCAAGCCCAATCATGGGATCGGCAACGTTGGCGGGCATGCGGCAGCAAAACTTGGCTTTGGACCAGCATTTTGCCCGGCTTAGCCTGGGGCTGCCGCCACTTTGGGATGCCTTTCAGGTCGGGCAACGCCTGCCGCCGCCTGACCCTCTCTCCAATTGTCGGTCAACTCGCGCCTGGGCGTTGACCCCTGCTCGGCCAGCGACTATAAGGCGCATTACGTTACCGCCCGGCTCAGCAGCTGGGCGGTTATTCTGTTTTGTCCGTGTCCCTGTTGCTGACCCGATGGACTTGAGCGGGGCGCGACAGGTCGCAAGGCGGCCTTCACAAGCAAGGGTAGTTACTTAATGGCGAACACGAAATCCGCGAAGAAGGCCGTTCGCAAGATCGAAACGCGCACTGCAGCCAACAAGGTGCATCGCACCCGCATGCGTAACGAGGTGCGTCGGGTCGAGGAAGCGATTGCGGCCGGGGAACACGATAAGGCTATGGCAGCATTGAAGCAGGCTGAGCCCTTGATTGCGCGCACGGCGCAGAAAGGGATCATTCACCCCAACAACGCCGCGCGAAAGGTTTCCCGCCTCAACACGCGCATCAAGGCGATGGCCCAAGCTTAAGGTCACGTATTAGCCTTACGGCGGTAAGCCACTGAGGCGACGGAATTTAAGCTTCCGCATAAATGCAACGGCTCGCGAGCTAGTCTCCGAGCCGTTTATTTTTGTGCGCCAATAAGTCCCAGTCTTTTCGAGGCCACACTTTCGGCGCTGGCGGCCAAAACCGGCTTTGACGACGGACGCGCCCGCTTTTCCTGTTTGAATCCACAGCGCTTCGCTCAACTCCCTTTCGTAGTAACGCTTTTTGATAGAACGCAATTTAGATTTGTTCGCGAAGGAAATTTCTGTTTGGAGAAAAGCCAATCAAACTCAAAAACAAGTCGTGCACGTTGTGAATATCTCGCCCCAAAAAATTGGCGAAATCCACTCTCATGACCGGAATGTGACATGTTCGCAACGATCCAGAGTGAGCTCAACTCCCGGCCAATCTTTTGTTGAACAAGACCTGGCGCTGGATTCCTTGGGCGCTTGCGATGAGTCGCCGGGTGACACGGCGAGCACGAGACTCACTGGCAGAAAACTCCCCGCAAGTGAAATCGAACGGAAAAACATCGATGCGTAGGGAGGTGTAATCAAGTGCTGGGCGGTGGTGTTCAAAAGCTGCCAAAGCGCTGTGGATTCAACGGCGTTGGCCCATGCAGGCGACCACGGACGGATCGGCTCCGGAGCCCCTGTGGCAGGGGCCTCGGCGCCTACTCCACCATACAACACATCATCGGGTAGGGTTGCGGTAAGGTTCGTTAACAGCTAAGAAGCTTTCCACGGTAGCAGTGGACAACCTGCTCCGTCGTCCGTGGAAAGTTAGGCTTATTGCAGCTGTTCCATGGGTCCTTTGTAAGACGTGTTCCTTGTCCAGGTGTGTTTGCGTATCCCAGGACGGATTGTCGAAAACGAGAATGTATAGCGATCACGTCGCAGCGGACCACGTCCGTGGACTGAGTGTCTTGTTTTGCACATTGAACGGGTCGACTCCTCATTCGGCCTGAAGATTGGGCACAATGTGCAACAGTAGACTGTTGGAGGGTTCAAGTGGGGTCTTTAAGCGCCTGTTTCATGGCCGCAGAAGATAAGTCTCGTAATGACGACTGCGGAACTGGGAAACGGCAAAACAACAAAAAGCAACGTCGGCTTTTATTTCGAATCGAAGAAACTTCGCTATCTGATTTGCCGCTTTTCGGCAAGTTTCAGAATGGCATTCGGAATGCAGAGCCTTTTGGATCAACGGACCGTTTGTCCGGCCTTCTCTCTGGGCGTGCTTTCGCCGGTACTGGCCTGATTACGGCCAAGGCCGCGCGCCATATTCATCCAAAGGGAGGTTCGCATTCCGGGGGCGTGTCGCCGTCGCGCTTGCGATGGCGAAGAACCGGATCGGTCACCGGTAATGATGACCACTAGTCCGGCCGTAGGGCAGCCGGACTCCACATGTAAGCGCAAGAGCGCGCGTTCCTAACAACAGACTGGCAATGACGCCGTCGACGTTCCTGCTCTGGAGCGAACGGTGGAGTTCGGCCAAGTCTATGTAAAACGGGGATAATCTAGTGCGGGGACTCACGATGCAATCCAGTTCGCAAGTCGAATCCGGCGTAACCCGGAGCAATCGTATTGTTGTGGCTGACAAAGCTGCCGTTGTCGAAAGGCCGGCCGGCACAACCGAAAGGACGGCGGTTGCGACCGCCACACCACCAGCCAAGCTCGAAGGCCAGAAGGTGCGCACCATGCTGCGCAAGCGGCTCGGCGAGGACGTTTACACGAGCTGGTTCAATGCGCTCGAATTCGAGCGGTTCGAAGGCGGTATCGTTGAAGTTTCGGTCCCTGTGAAATTCCTCCGAAACTGGATACAGACACACTACATCTCCGATTTGCTTGAGTGTTGTCAGGCGGAATTCGCAGGCGCCGAGAAGGTGGAAGTGAAACTGCGCCAGCCGCGCCCGGCGGTTCGCCCGGCGCACGCCGAGACCAACTCCGCCGCCACGAACGGCGCAAGAAGCAGCTCATCTCAGCCCTCCAAGGAAACAAGCAACGGCCTGCAGCGTGCGCCGATGGCGGTGCCGAACCTGCCGCAGCCGGCGCCAACGACTCGCATCGGCGATTTCGAGGGTTCTCCCCTCGACCCACGCTATACCTTCGATACATTTGTCGTGGGTTCGTCTAACCGCGTCGCTCATGCCGCCGCGACACGCGTTGCCGAGTCGGTTGGCTTCGACAGTCCTGGCTTCAACCCGCTCTTCATCCACGCTCCTGTAGGCCTTGGTAAATCGCACCTTTTGCATGCCACGGCTTGGGAGGTCACCCGCAGACGCCCGGACGCGAAAGTCCTCTATATGACGGCCGACGGCTTCCGCTATCGGTTCGTCGAAGCGCTACGCGGCGATGATCCTCTCGCTTTCAAGGAGAAATTCCGCAAGGTCGACATCCTGTTGATTGATGATCTCGAGTTCATGCACGGGGCGCAGACCGAGACGGAATTTGACCATATCGTCAACGCGTTACTTGATGGCGGCCGCCAGCTCGTGGTTGCCTCTTCCCGGCCTCCCGCCCAGATCGATCGTCTCAATGAGCGCATGCGTTCGCGTTTGACCCGCGGCCTCGTCACCGAATTGGGTTCATTCGACCACGAACAGCGCATCAATGTGATTGAGATGCGGATTGCCGAAAAGCGCGTGATGGATGCTTCTTTCACGTTGTCTCGCGACGTTGTCGAGCTTTTGGCGGAGCGCTTGACCGATAACGGTCGTGAACTCGAAGGTGCCGTCATTCGCCTATTCGCGAATTGGCAATACGTCCGTGCGCCGATCACGGTCGATGTTGCTGAGACCGTGATCCGCGATCTCGTGCAGGGGCTTGAGCCTCGCCGCATTAAGATCGAGGATATTTTGCGCATCATCTCGCGCCACTTTGGTGTCTCCAAGAGCGATCTGCTCTCGCAACGCCGCCACCGTTCAGTGGTTTGGCCGCGCCAGATCGGCATGTATCTGGCCAAGCAGATGACGGCCCGCTCTTTGCCCGAGATTGGCCGCCGGTTCGGCAATCGGGACCACACCACGGTTCTGCACGCGATTCGCAAGATTGATGGCGAACTCAATGCGAATCCGCGCCTTCGCGACGAACTTGAAGAGCTCAAGAAACAGCTCAATCACTAATCAATCAGATCACACCAAGAATTCGGACTGGCATTCATTTGCCGGTCCGTTTCGAGCCTGAGGTGTCTGAGGGCGCATGCATCTTGGGGTCGTGCGGGGGCAGGGGTGGCGTCTGAAGAAGGCGCCACCTCTTGCGTTTCCCGACTCGCTGGGATCATCAGAACGGCTCCCGAACCCGTTCAACCTGGCTTTGAAGCGCGCTGGCGGGCGCATTTGAGTTGAAAAGACGACGGGTTTATAGGCTCCTGCAGGTCTCATCTGTGACACCACTTGAAAATCGTGGGCTGATCGGCTCAATTGACCGTCCGCTCAACGCGGGCGTCCTGGCCGTTTCTCCGGCCTCCGCGAGCGTGTCCCGCCGCAAGCCTCATCACCCAGATGTCATTGCGTGGGACGAGTGGTCGAATACGATATGAATCAACAACCGGGCAGGGTAAGGACCGACGATGCGGCTTGTGATTGAACGTGGGGAATTGCTGCGTGCTCTAGGTCACGTCACCAGCGTTGTCGAACGGCGTACGACGATACCTATCCTCTCAAACGTACTGTTGAAAGCATCTGGTTCCGTGCTCGCCTTCAAGGCCACGGACCTTGAGCGCGAGGTTATCGAAGAAGCGCCGGCCTCCGTGGAGTCGGCAGGCTCACTCACCGTGCCCGCCCACCTTCTGCATGATATCGTTCGCAAGTTGCCCGACGGTGCGCAGGTGGAACTCAATCGTGAAGCCGATAACGACCGCCTGACCCTATCCGCGGGTCATTCGCGGTTTGCTCTGCAGACGCTTCCCGCCGAGGACTTTCCCGATATCGCGGTCGGCGATTTGCCGCATACCTTCGAGATCAGCTCCGGCGATTTGAAGAGGCTGATCGACAAAACGCGCTTCGCCATTTCCACCGAGGAAACGCGCTATTACCTGAATGGCATCTATCTGCACACCTCGGCCGCCAACCCTGATAATCCGGTTCTGCGGGCAGTTGCCACGGACGGTCACCGTTTGGCTCAGGTCGACCTGCCGCTGCCTGATGGTGCTGACGGCATGCCTGGCGTCATCATTCCCCGCAAGACCGTCCACGAAGTTCATCGCCTGCTCGAGGCATCGGGCGGGTCTGTCACCGTTGGCGTCTCCGAGACCAAGGTTCGCTTTGAAATCGGAACCGTCACGCTCACCTCGAAGCTGATCGATGGCACCTTCCCGGACTACGGCCGCGTGATCCCACAAAGTAACGACAAGGAAATGAAGGTCTCGAACGCCGAATTCATGAGCGCCGTCGACCGCGTTTCGACCATCGCATCTGAGCGTGGACGGGCGGTGAAGCTTGCGGTTTCAAGCGACAAACTCGTGCTGTCGGTGAATAACCCCGAGGGCGGAAGCGCGACAGAGGAACTGGGTGTCAGCTACGCCGCCGATCAGCTCGAGATTGGCTTCAACGCCCGCTATCTGCTCGACATCGCCGGACAGCTCGAGGGCGAAGAAGCGAGCTTCCTGCTGTCTGATCCGGGCTCTCCTGCAATGGTCCGCGACACCAGCGGCGGTGGGGCGCTGTACGTCGTTATGCCCATGCGCGTTTAATCGGCTGATTGGATTTGACCCGAACGGAAAACGCAGACCCGGTCAAGGACTCTCCCGACGACGGCCCCGATCGCCTGTTTGTCGAACGCCTTTCGCTCACGCAGTTCCGTAACTACGCTTCTGTGGTGGTCGCGCCCCGCGACGCCTCCGTTGTCCTCGTGGGTCCCAACGGCGCCGGCAAGACCAACCTGCTCGAGGCCGTCTCGCTGCTCGTGCCAGGACGGGGAATGCGCCGCGCTCCCTTTGCCGATATGCCTCGCATCGAGGGCGATGGCGGCTGGGCGGTGGCAGCCCGCGTCCACACCCGTCACGGCCCAGTTGACGTCGGCACCGGGCAGCAGCCGTCACCGCCAGGGTCCAGGCCGCCGACGGGCCGTCTCGTCCGCATCGATGGTGACCAGCAGGGCGGCAGCGGAGTCCTGGCTGAATACCTTGAGGCGGTCTGGCTAACGCCGGCGATGGACGGTTTGTTCACCGGCCCGGCTTCCGATCGCCGGCGTTTTCTCGATCGGCTCGTCCTATGTTTTGACCCAGGGTTCCGCACACTCGCCAGCCGCTTTGAGCGCGCCACCCAGGCCCGCAATCGGCTGCTCGCCGATGGCGTACGTGATGCCTCACAGCTGCGGGGCGTCGAACTGGTCATGGCTGAAGCCGGGACAGCGGTCGCCGCCGCGCGCTTTTCGACAATCTCACGGCTCACGGCGGTGATTGAGAACCGCCGTGCCCGCTGGGAGGAGTCTCCGTTCCCCTGGAGCTTGGTTCATATCAGCGGAACGCTGGAGGAAGAACTCGCCGAAAAGGCCGCCGTCGACGTCGAGGACGCCTATGCTGGCCGCCTCGCCGAATCCCGGGAGCGCGACCGTGCAGCCGGCCGCACCCTGGAAGGTCCCCACCGCTCCGATCTCGTCGTTCATCACGGGCCCAAACAAATGCCGGCCCGTCTGAGTTCGACCGGCGAGCAGAAGGCCCTGCTGATCGGTTTGGTTTTGGCCGAAGCCGAATTGATCGCCGAACGTCACGCCGGGGCCGGGCCACTCCTGCTGCTTGATGAGATCACCGCCCATCTGGATGAGCATCGCCGCGCCGCGCTGTTCGATGAGATTCGCCGCCTCGGGGGCCAGGCGTGGATGACAGGTACGGACCTCGACGCCTTTTCCGCGCTACGTGCCCACGCGGCTTTTTTCGAGGTCTCCGGCGCGCGTCTGACCCCCCTTTCGTAAGACCTCTCCAGCACCCGCCGAACCCGCTGTCAGAAAACTGCCGAGCCCACTATGTAACATTCTGAAATAGAGGGTGTTTCTTCTGTCGATTCGGAGTGCTTTTCGGCGCCTTTTTTCCCCCGGTTCATGCCGGGACGTGCTAGGTTGTCCGGATAAAAATCAACCAATCACAAGGACCGCGCTTCTATGAGCGAAAGCCCTGCTGGACCGGAGCCCGTGGCCGCTGAATACGGCGAAGATTCCATCAAGATGCTCAAGGGGTTGGAGGCGGTACGCAAACGCCCCGGCATGTACATCGGCGACACCGATGACGGCTCTGGCTTGCATCACATGATCTACGAAGTGGTCGACAACGCCGTCGACGAGGTTTTGGCCGGCCACGCCACCCGCTGTCAGGTGACGTTGAACCCGGATGGCTCCTGCACCGTCTCTGACGACGGTCGCGGCATTCCCGTCGGCGTCAAGGAGGACGACGACCACGATCCGAAGCGCTCGGCCGCGGAGATCGTCTTCACCGAGCTGCACGCCGGCGGCAAGTTCGACCAGAATTCCTACAAGGTCTCCGGGGGCCTGCACGGCGTTGGCGTTTCTGTCGTCAACGCGCTGTCCACCTGGCTCAAGTGCCGCGTCTGGCGCCACGACAAGGAGCACCTCGTCGAGTTTAAAGACGGCGTCACCGTCGCACCCTTGAAAGTCATCGGTCCGGCCGACGGCCGCCGTGGCACCGAGGTCAGCTTCCTGCCCTCGCTGGAGACCTTCAGCCAGATCGAGTTCGACTTCAACACGCTCGAACATCGCCTGCGTGAGCTCGCCTTCCTCAACTCCGGCGCCAAGATCCTCCTCGAGGACAAGCGCCACGCCGACGCCAAGACGGTGGAGCTGTGCTACGAGGGCGGCATCTCCGCCTTCGTCCGCTATCTCGACCGCAACAAGTCGTCATTGTTCGAGGAGCCGATCCCCATCTCGGTCGACCGCGACGGCATTACTGTCGACGTCGCCTTGTGGTGGAACGAGAGCTACCACGAGAACGTGCTCTGCTTTACCAACAACATCCCGCAGCGCGACGGCGGCACCCACCTGGCCGGCTTCCGCGGCGCGCTCACCCGCG
>JARFQY010000142.1 GCA_029287535.1 Filomicrobium sp. | reverse complement strand
AAGTTATGTTGACTGCCGAGGCTTACCATGTACCTGGCAACGGTACTAACATCAGCGACGTGACAACCTGATCTTCGTCATAGACGTGAAGAGAAAAGGCCGCCAGCCGCCCAGAAAGGCATGCTGGCGGCGGGACAGTTCCATTAGGGGGGGACCAATAAAGGCCCACTGCGCAGGCATCGAGGGCACTGATAGGACACCTGCTGCGCAGATAAAGTTTTAACGACACAGTGAGCTGTTTGGTTTCGCGCCAATCAATCGAAATTACGAATGAAATGATTGCGCGTGATCACTCCCGACGCTTCCCTACGACACGTGCTCAGCAGCAGGCGCTCACTGCTCCCTAAACGCACGCGTGATTTGATCGCTCAGTGGTTTCACCAGATACGACAGCACCTTGCGATCGCCCGTCTTGATAAACGCCTCCATCGGCATTCCGGTTAGCAGCGCCACGGCACCAAGGCGGGCAACCTCCTCAGCGGGCATTGCGAAACGGACGGTGTAATAGCTTGAACCGGATCGCTCGTCCGCCGTGATATCTGCCGAGATGCGGCTTACCTCCCCGGCAATCTCTGGCCCGCTTCACGTCTTTTTACTGAACAAGGGCTACATTCGAACGCCGAACTTGGCGCACATTGCCAATGTCCGGGAAGTCCACAAAGCGGACAGCACCTGCATAGTCATGAATCATCCGAGCTGCGGGCATACGATTAGCTCAAAGCTGTCTCACTAGACAATGCTTGCAGTGTGCTGGGATATAAGACGGCCTTGATAAAACGCGTTCAGCCAAGCGATACTTCATTCTATTCCACTCCATGTCTCGAGCGCATTTGCACACTAGCCTATGAACGAGCCCACCCTCTCGACCTCGCAACGCCATTTTGAGCACCGGCGTGTTCTGGTGCTTGGCGCCACGGGCACTATCGGCCGAGCCACAGTCCAGGCGCTTGTTCGGCGCGGCTACGAGGTGGTTTGTTTGGTGCGATCCCGTGCCGGAGTTTACGACACGCCGACCCTAAACGGCTCCGCCGGACCTCTCAGCGGGGCTAGCCTACGCTTTGGTCAAGTCACCGACCCTAAATCGCTCGCGCGCGACGGCTTTTTCGGGGAGAGCTTTGATGCCTTGGTGTCGTGCTTGGCCTCGCGAACCGGTGTCCCAAAAGATGCCTGGGCCGTCGATTACCAGGCGCATGTGGACGCCTTGGAAGCTGCACGCCGAGTCGGGGTCAAGCACATGGTGTACCTATCAGCCATATGCGTTCAAAAGCCGCTGCTGGGCTTTCAGCAAGCCAAGCTGGCATTCGAGAAGACACTTGCTGGATCGGGCCTGACCTATTCCATCGTCAGGCCGACCGCATTCTTCAAGTCGCTCTCGGGGCAGGTTGACCGCGTTAGAAACGGAAAGCCATTTCTGATCTTTGGTGATGGCACACTCACGGCCTGCAAGCCGATCTCCGATAACGATCTGGGCGAATACCTCGCCGATTGTCTGGAAGACGAGCAGCGCCATAATTGCGTGCTTCCGATTGGCGGTCCAGGGGACGCGATAACGCCTCGACAGCAAGGCGAGTACCTATTCGAGCTGTTGGGGCGGAAGCCTAATTTCAGCAGCGTGCCAATCTGGATGCTCGATGCCATTGTCGGCGGGCTCGAGATGTTAAGTCGCGTCTCTCCGTCGCTAGCGAAGAAAGCAGAGTTGGCTCGCATCGGACGGTATTATGCAACAGAGTCGATGCTCGTTCTAAATCCAGCTACGGGGCGCTACGATGCCGCGTCGACCCCTTCAACTGGAACCGAGACCTTGGTCGACTTTTACGCGCGTCTCATAGCAGGCGAAGCTTCCGCCGAACGCGGGGACCATGCCGTATTCTGACATTACTGCCGGCTGCCCGGAATCGGACTCAACCATTTGTAAAGAGCGCCGCCTGAGTGCGATCAGCGCCTTCAATAAACCGCTTCATGCCATGCCCCCGCATTTGACGCCAAGATCATAGCATGACTCGAGGGGGCCAGCGTTTTCACACAGCCTCTCCACATAGCGGACGTCAGTGGTACCAATCACTTGCTCCGCCAATACAATCACGTGCGACCGCATTGAACTTCGAGCTTTTCGTGGGACAAGGCTCTCGTCACTGGTTTCTGGAATACACATGCTCCGCGAGACCTTCGCGGGAAAGTCCTAGTTCGGCCAACTCCTCGTCCGTCAGCCGGTTGAGGCGCCCGTGTTCGTTAGCGGCGCTTGCCGCTTGACCGAAGACTTCAAAGAAGTTTCTAGCACCTAGTACGACCCTCTCTCCGGCGCTCGCCGCGCGATGGGCCCAACTCGTACTCGGTAGCCGCAAGACTGTGTTCATGACCCACCTCACGCCAAAGTCCTTTAATTTCGCTCTGGTTGAATGCGCCCAAGGGCGAAGTTCGTCGATATTCAGCGGTTCTTTGTAGCGATGACTTGAGCCGATGGAACCGTGACACAATCTCTTCCAGGCTGAATGCGATCAAGCGCCTGTACGCAGATCAGGTCTAGTCGCTGTGCGTGGCTTACACTATAAAAATGGGCTTCAAGGGAAGAAACACGCGGACCCAAGGACAGATAAGAAATGACACGAATCGTATTCCTGGATCGAGGCACAATCGGTCCCTCCGTCAACCTAGGCAAGCCTGACTTCGAGCACGAGTGGGTGGAGTATGATCGCACAAGCCCGGGGGAGGAAGTCGTCGAGCGGCTGAAGGATGCCGATATCGCCATCTGTAACAAGGTTCCTATCCGCCGGCCGCAGATTGAGCAGCTGAGCAAACTCAAGATGATTGCGATTCCAGCGACCGGCTTTGATGCCTTCGATCTCGATGCTTGCAAGGAGCGCGGCATTACGGTTTCAAACGTGCGTGGGTATGCGACCAACACGGTTCCAGAACATACGTTCGCACTCATATTTGCTCTTCGCCGAGGGATCGTCGGATACCGTCAGGACGTGATTGACGGCAAGTGGCAGGAGGCACAGCAGTTCTGCTTCTTCACGCATCCAATTAATGATCTCGCAGGGTCGACTCTGGGAATCATAGGCGAAGGTGTGCTTGGACAAGGGACTGCCGCGATTGGCCGTGCACTTGGGATGCGCGTGCATTTCGCCGCGCATAAGGGCGTCAGCGGTCTTGGCCCGCTCTATACGCCGTTCGATGAAGTCCTTGAAACGTCAGATGTCATCGCCTTGCACGCGCCCTTGATGCCAGCGACCCGCAACGTCATCGCAATGCCTGAATTCAAGAAAATGAAGCGAAAGCCGTTATTGATCAACACGTCGCGGGGCGGGCTGGTCCATGAAGAAGACATGGTTGCTGCTCTCGATCAGGGGCTGATATCCGGTATCGGTTTCGACGTGCTGACGAGCGAGCCGCCGGCGCCGAATAATCCACTGCTCAAGATCCTCGAACGCCCCAATGTGATCGTGACCCCACACGTTGCCTGGGCTAGCACCGAGGCCATGCAGACGCTATGGGATCAGACGGTCTATCACATCAACAACTTCAACAAGGGCTCGCCAACCAATACGCTAAGCTAGGCGTTAGACCGGCGGCACCTTCTACAAGAGTGCCGCCTCTCTTTTTTGTGTTGCAGCTAACGTCGGATCACTTCAAAGCCTCCCTCAACTCGCCCTCACGATCGTCTTCACATTAGTGAATTCGCGGGCTCCGAGTTCGCCTAGCTCGCGACCGTAACCTGAATGCTTGATACCGCCGAACGGCAAGCGCGGGTCGGAGGCAACCATGGCGTTGAAGAATGTCAGGCCTGCTTCGATTTCGTTCATGCAGCGTTGTTGTTCTTCGGGATCGCACGTCCAGATGCTGCT
>JARFQY010000114.1 GCA_029287535.1 Filomicrobium sp. | reverse complement strand
CGTCTCCGCTGACCTGGTGGCTATGGCGGGGTGGCTGCACCCGATCCCATTCCGAACTCGGCCGTGAAACGCCCCTGCGCCGATGGTACTTCGTCTTAAGACGCGGGAGAGTAGGTCGTTGCCAGGTCTGCCGAGCCGTGTTGCATGACTTCTTCATTTTTCCTCCTCATGATTCAAAACCAAAACCGCCCGCGGCCATTCCGGCCCGGGCGGTTTTTTGTTTGCGCCATTGGCATCTTCAACGAACAAGGACAGTCCAACCCAACCGTCACATCTCGAACGAAATACCGGTTTCAGTTTATGGGAGGCGCGGTCAGCCAAGCAGCGTCGGCGGAAACCAAGGGTGGACTAAAATGACAATGTTCAATGACGGAAACAGGACGCTTCAGGACAGGTACAACGGTCGCGCTGTTGCCGACAAAATCGTCGAGCTGGTGGAGACATCAACCTTCAACGATGAGTTCAAGGCCTTCGTCGAATCCGTCCCCTTTTTCTTCCTCGCAACGTCGGCGGGCGACAACACCGATTGTTCGTTCAAGGGCGGCGAGCCTGGCTTCGTGCGTGTCACCGCACCCGATCAGTTGATCTTCCCCGATTACGACGGCAATCGCATGTATAAGTCGCTTGGCAACATTCTTCAGAATCCGAACGTGGGGCTTCTCTTCATGAAGTTCGGCGAAGAGGAGGGCGAGGGTGCCATGTACCTACGTTTGCGGATCAGCGGAAAGGCGAGCATCCACGACAATCATGACGCGCTGTCGAGCTACGCGGGCGCGAAGCGCATTGTTCAGGTCGCCGTGACCCACATCTTTCCGAACTGCCCTCGCTACATTCCGCACATGGAACTCGTGTCACCCTCACGGCACATCCCGAAAACCGATGAAGAGCAACCGACGCCCGCCTGGAAGAACGTTCCGCCAATCGCGGAGCTGCTTGACGATTGAGGGGTGTCGATACGCGGACGTTCTAGAGTGATGGCCGCTGGCGCCGCGTTATTCAGAACCCGTTCGAGAAATGGCTTGCCGGCCTTCTGCCTGGCGCAACTATTCCGAAGCCAACGGCCGGCGTTGTCCCCACGACAACACAACCACCGCTTTCCCCGCCTCAACCGGGTCAATTTCACAAAACATGCTAGAACGTGGCGGTTCCTAACGATTCGGAAAAAAGAGTGAGGTTCTCCAAACGTGCGCGGTCCGGCACTCCTTGCCTTTTTGAGCTTTGCCCTCGCAAGCCTTGCTCTGCCGCCGGCCGCCTCGCTGGCGCGGGCCGAGGCTGACCCGTGCCGCAAACAATCCGTCCACGGCAACCGCTACGTCATCTGCAAGATTGACATGACCAAGACCGCGGTCCTGGTGCGCTGGCGCGGCAATTCGGGCAAACCGTTCGGCTCGCTCGGCGCGGTCGAACGCGAGGTTGTCGAAAACGGCCAGAAGCTGGTCTTCGTCATGAATGGTGGCATGTATCACGAGGACCTGTCGCCGGTCGGTTATCACGTCGAGAACCGCGAGAAATTCAAGAACGCCAATACGCGTCCCGGACCTGGCAATTTCCACCTGCTGCCCAACGGCATCTTTTTCGTTGACGGCAAGCGCGCCGGTGTCATGGAGACCCGGGCATTTCTGCGCCGGAACAAGCGGCCACAGTTCGCCACCCAGTCCGGACCGATGCTCGTCATAAACGGCAAGATGCATCCGAAGTTTCGCCACAACTCTCAATCGCGAAAAGTGCGAAACGGCGTTGGCGTCTCGCGCGACGGACGCACGGCTTACTTCGTTTTGTCAGACGAGCCGGTGACATTCTACGCTTTCGCCAAGGTCTTCCAGCGCCACCTCAAAACGCCCAACGCCCTGTTCCTCGACGGTTCCGTCTCACAACTCGCCAGCCGTACTATTTCCCGTCACGGCTTCCGCCCGGTTGGTCCGGTGATCGTAGGCGTCCAGCGTTAACTCGCGGAGCTTGCCCGATGCCAATGCCGGCCGAATACAAGACCGCCTCGAAGGACTTTGATGCGTTCCTGATGGATGTGCGCGACACCTGCATGTTGCAAACCCATCATTAGGCCTACCACACCCTGAGGGCGGTCCTGCATGTGTTTCGCTCACACCTCACAGTCGCCGACGCGCTCTCTTTCGCCAGCGTTCTGCCGCCGGTAACGCGGGCGATTTTTGTGGAAGCGTGGGTGCCGAAGGACAACCCGGCACCGTTCCCCGGGCGTGCAGAATTGCAGCGGGAAGTCAAAGCCGTGAGGCGTGATCACAACCTTGCACCCGAAACCGCGATCATCGATATCGCCCGCGCCCTGCGCCGCTCCTCAATCGGCATTTCGAGCCTCGATCGCGTGTTGCGGCAGTTGCCGGAAGGGGCAGCGGAGTACTGGGCGGTCGAAGAGTAGCCTCCGCTTAACTCGGCATCGTCGAGGCCATGTAGTCGGCAAGTTCATCGAGGAAGAGCCGCACCTTCGTCGGCAGGTATTGCCGGTCGGGATACACGGCGTAGATGGAGCGGTCGTCGTTGGGCATATGCCCTTTCAAAACCTGCACCAGTTCGCCGCTCTCCAGCTTTTCGCGAACGAGAAACCTTGCGAGGCGGGCAACGCCGAGACCGGACAAGGCCGCCTCGCGGGCGACCAGTCCAATTCCGTACGTGACGCCTTCGACGTCGATGTCGTAGGTGGCGCGCTCGGCTGACGAAAATTGCCAGCGGCTCGTTGTTCTGCCGTTCGCATGAATCACGATGCACCTGTGATCATGCAGGTCCGCCGGTTCCGATATGGGGCCATGCTGATTCAAATAGCCCGGCGAGGCGCAAACCACCCAGGGGTCGGCGACAAGTTTTCGGACAATGAAGGATGCAGTCGAGGGCAGCTCAAAGCGGATCGCGATATCAACGCCGTCAGC
>JARFQY010000092.1 GCA_029287535.1 Filomicrobium sp. | reverse complement strand
GGTGGCGCCCCGATGTTGGTGGCGATCACCGGGCATCCCATGGCCTGCGCCTCAGTCGCCGTCCTTCCGAAGGCTTCAGGTTCCACGGAAGCAACAATGGCCGCTGAGCTGGCCGCGAACGCCGCCGGCATGTCCGAGACATGACCGACGAGGCGAACGTGCTCTTCAAGGCCGGCCTCGGCGATCTGCGCCTTGAGTGCATTCGCATAGTAATCTCGCCCCTGCGCATCGCCGGCCAGGATCACGACCGAACCGCCTAGGCGGCTTGCCGCCTTCAGCCTTTGTGCCGCTGCGATCACCGTTGCCTGTCCTTTCCAACTCGTCAGGCGTGCCGGATGCAGGACGGCGCGCTCGTCCTCACGCAGTCCCCAGGCGCGTCGAAGGGACTTAACACGTTCTTCGGAGATCGCCGCTGGGTCAAAGCGCTCCATATCGACGCCCCGATGGATCACCCGAAGGCGCTCGCCGCGAGTCCCATAACGGTCCTCAACCAGCTTTGCGGTGTAGTGCGAGTTGGCAATGATGAGATCGGACCGTGCCATCACCGAGTTATACAGTCGCTTCACCGGCCCCTTTTCGTTATAGGCGCCGTGATAGGTCGTGACGAACGGGACGCCGGCGCGTTTTGCGGCGATGAGCGCGCTCCACGCCGGGGCCCTGCTGCGTGCATGAATGAGATCGGCTCCCTGCTCCTTGACCAGTCGGGCAATCTCGAGTGCATTGGCCAGTATCCGAACCGGGTTTTTTGTCGCCGCCGGAAAACGGATGAGTTGCCCGCCTGCGGCGGCAAGGTCGCCTTCAAGCCGGCCGCCGCGCGACAATACAATCGAGCGTCCTCCGGCCACCGTGATTGCACCGGAAATCTCAATCGCAGAGAGTTCGGCGCCGCCGGTATCGAGATCGGGAATGATCTGCATTATGGTCGGTCGGTCTGTCGTCACGTTTGCAACCTAGCGTTTGGGCAGCTCATGAGTGGATCGGCGGTCGCGGCTTTCGAGGCGCGCCAGTTGGCAATAGGAGACCTTCTCTAAGATGAGCGTGGATGAACCGCAATTCCTCGAAGTCGGAGTAGAGCCGAATGCCCGCCGCATTGCCTACCTTCATCAGCCCCCACCGGCCGAAGGCGGAACCGGACTGATCTGGCTCATAGGCCTCAAGTCCGACATGTTCTCGACCAAGGCGACCGCACTCGCCGAATGGGCGCCTAAGGCGGGTTTCGGACTGACGCGCTTTGAATACTCCGGCCACGGCGTTTCGGGCGGCGACTTTCTGAAGGCCACCTTGGGAGATTGGCTGGAGGAGACCCGCGCCGTTTTCAAGCAGGTGACGAGCGGTCCTCAAGTCCTGATCGGCTCCTCGACCGGCGGCCATCTGGCTTTGATGTTGCTGCGCGATCTGATGCGCAACGATCCCGGCGAGGCGAAGCGCATTAAGGGGCTGGTTCTCATCGCGCCGGCCTGGGACCTGACCGAGGACCTGATGTGGAAGAAGATGCCGCCCGAAGCGCAGGCCGAGGTCATGAATAACGGCGTCACCTATCAGCCTTCCGAATACGGCGACCCGCTGCCAATCACCAAAGTGTTCATCGAGGAAGGCCGCAACCATCTTTTCACTGGCGAAATGTTCGACCCCGGTCGCCCCATCGTCATCTTGCAGGGGCTGCAGGACCCCGACGTCCCCGCTGAGCATACCCGCCGCATGCGCAAGGTCATTAATCCCGACTGCATTGAGCTTATCGAGGTCCCTGACGGCGAACACCGCATGTCCCGCCCCCAGGATCTGGAGCTGCTCTATAAGGCGGTGAACAAGGTGGGTGGAGGGGGCTCAACTGCGGGAGAAGCTTGACCAGCCGCACAACAACTCCTATCCGAACGCCTCCATCGCGGTCATATTGCGCACACCTGCCCAACTAGAGATCCCAGCACATGAAGCCATTCGTGATCCTGCAATTGCGACCCGAGACGGCCGCGGCGGACAACGAGTTTGATGCCATCTTGGAAAAATCCGGCCTCGACAAGTCGGAGGTCGTGCGCATCCGGCTTGAGCGCGAACCCATTCCCGAAGGCTTTGAACTGCATGACTACGCCGGCGTTATCGTCGGTGGCGGTCCCGGCTGCGTCAGCGACCCGGCCGAACAGAAATCGGAAGCCGAGCGGCGCATCGAGGAGGCGATTCTGGGCCTCATGCCGGCCATTGCGGCAGATGATGTTCCCTTTATGGGCTGCTGCTACGGCATCGGTATTCTCGCCCATCATCTGGGAGCGAAAGTCGGGAAGGAGCGCTACGGAGAAGACGTCGGCGCCGTCGCGTGCACCTTAACGGGCGATGGAAAAACCGACCCTTTGGTCAAGGAGCTGCCGGAAAGCTTCATGGCCTTCGTTGGTCACAAAGAGGCGGTCCAGGAACTGCCCAGCGGATGCGCGCATCTTCTCAGCTCCGAACCGTGCCCCTACCAGATGATCCGTTATAAGGACAACATCTACGCGACACAGTTCCATCCCGAAGCCGACAGCAAAGTCTTCGAGCTCCGCATAAACATCTACAAGGACAAGGGCTACTTTCCGCCGGAAGAAGCCGAGAAGCTCATCGCATCCTGCAACCAGCAGAACGTTCACGTGCCCGAGACCATCTTGCGGAACTTTGTCACCAAGTATCAGTCGTCCAGCAGATAGCAACGTACAACCAGCCAGACCCGTGCCCGCCTTATTCACCCGTGCAGGTGGAACACCTTGTTCATGATCAGCCATTGGCCATCGACCTTGAGCAACGTGAACAGGTCGGTGAAGCGGTACCCGGTCCAGTTGTCGAGCTCGAGCCGCACCGTGGCGACCGTATCGATGATGTCGATGCTCGCGATCCGTGCTTCGAGATCGGTGGCCGCCCCATTCGCATCGTTCCAATCGAACATTAGCTGGATCGGGCCCGCGAACAGATCCGGCCCGACATATCCGTAAATCGTAGCGTCCTTGTGGAAGGCCGGCATCATGTCTTCGCCTTTGCCAGACTTGGCGCCATCGATGTAGTGCTGAACGACTTTGGCGATCGCGTCATACTCGTGCACGTTTGTCGCTGTCGTGGTCACCGGACTTACTCCTCGATTGCAGGTGGATGGAATTGCGTCGGCGCATGTTCCGACGGCACGCTATCACGTCGACGCGCCCTTTGCGGTGTCAGGCAAGCGCTTCAGAGAGCAGGTCAAAAACCAACCGGATACGACGGCTGGTATGGAGCTCGCGATGCGTGACGAGCCATATCGGCACCTGAAACGGATCGAGGTCGGGCAGGACGCACTCCACTTCCGGAGTTATGGCAGCAATTTCCTCGACCATCACCCCGATCCCCAGACCTTGTTTCACCATTTCCCAGCCGGCGACGCCGCTGTCGGTGACCAGCTTGAAATTGTTCTTCGTCAGCGTCAGGCCACGCCCATTGAGTCCGGCAAGCAGCCGACCGGATTGCTCAAAGCCGATAAAAGGCGCATCAGACACATCGCTCGCGCATGTAGGCCGGCCTCGCGACTCCAGAAAAGCAGTCGAAGCGTAAAGACGCGCTGACGTTTCGCGCACCAGCTTGGCAATCAGATCAGGATGCTCCGGGCGCACGTGCCGGATGGCGATATCAGCCTCACGCCGCCGCAGGTCGCGCAAGGCGTTGGCGGCCACCACCTCGATTTCGATCGCAGGTGCGACCTCTCGAATGCGCTTGAGCACCGGCGGCAGGTAGTAGGCCGACATAGCGTCGCTGGCGGTGATGCAGACTTGCCCTTCAATCGCCTGGGACTGACCGGAGGCCGTCAGCGAAACGCGTCCGGCGGCATCCCCCATGGCCCTGACATGGTCAAGCAGTTCCAGACCGGCTTGCGTCAACGACAAGGAACGTCCAACTCTGTCAAACAGCGTAACGCCGAGCTCTTCTTCGAGCGCGGCCACCTGACGGCCAAGCGTCGGCTGCGTAAGGCCAAGCGACCGCGCCGCCGCCGACAGCGACCCCTCTTCCGCGGTCACAAGAAATGCCCGCGCCTGGTTCCAGTCGAATGAGACCGCCTGCCAATTCATGCATTTTTGTATATCGCAGGTGCGAAATTAAGCAATTCATATTTGCGACGCGCATGGGTAGTTTACCGGAGCTCCACCTCGCCAGCGCCTAGCATCAAGCCTGGCAGAGGTGGATACAATGCATGGGGAGATGATCATGGTTGCAGCTCATATGTTCTGGGACAGAATGGCGGAGCGCTATTCGAAAACGCCGATTGCTGACGAGCAGGCCTATCAAAAGAAGCTGGATGTCACCCGCCAGTATTTCCGTCCGGATATGGACGTCTTGGAATTTGGCTGTGGGACGGGATCGACCGCCATCAGCCACGCGCCCTTTGTGAAGCACATTGAAGCGATCGATTTCTCTTCGAAGATGATCGATATTGCGCGCTCCAAGGCTGCCCGGAACGACGTCGGGAACGTGACGTTCAAACGCGCCGGTATCGATGAGTTCAGTGCGCCCGATCAAACCTTTGACGCCGTCCTGGGGCTCAGCGTCTTGCACCTGCTGGAAAACATGGACCAAGTGATCCTAAAGGTTCAACGGATGCTGAAACCCGGTGGAGTGTTTGTCTCCAGCACCGCGTGCATCGCCGATGACATGAAGTTCTTCAAATTCATCGCACCGGTTGGGCGGCTCTTCGGTCTGATACCCGTGGTCAAGATCTTTCACAAAACGGATTTGCAGGAGAGTTTGACAAACGGCGGGTTTGAGATCGACTACCAGTGGCAGCCGGGCAAAGGCAAAGGCGTGTTTATCGTGGCCAGGAAACCAGTTCAAAGTTGAGCCAGTCGAAATCCCTCACTCTAGGCCCGCCTCAACGCCTGTTCCAATCCTGTTGCGCCGACACGCTCTGCGACGCTTTCGGGATCGATCCAGGCTTTCCAGCTCTTGCCCTCGATGGTCGAGCAAACCGCAGCCATGCAAATAACCTCGGCTTCAAGCGATGCGCCCGCCCGCGTTTGGCGAGTCACTCCGTCCGAAACAATCGCGCTTCCCTGTCTGCGGGTCCGAGCTTCTTGTATGCGGTGCCAAACTGGGTACGATTAGGTGCGGCACTTGCGGCTCGCTGCCGACCACGCACTCAATCCATTAGCTTGCAACGAAACACTTGCAACCCGTGGTTGGCAGAGTGATTATTGATCAGTATTGCTCGTATTTAGTGCCTAATTGGAGTAACAGATGTTCAAAAAGACTTTCTGTCTTGCCCTCTCTCTACTAGCAGCGCAGTTCGCTCTCGGAAGCCTTAGAGCACAAGATCAAACCAAGATCGTTCACGATGCCGAATACTACGTCCTCGCGGCCCAGAATGGAGAAAAGTGGGCCAAGGAGGATGAGGAACTTAGAAAGAGAATTGCTGAGCTCCGTGAGAAGCATGGCAGACCCCCCAACCTCATTCATATCATGTGGGATGATACGGCATTCGGTGACGTTGGCATCCCGTCGATACAAAAGGTACGAGGACTAACGACCCCTGCCATCAATGCGATGGCCGACGAGGGAATTTTGTTTACACGCATGTACACCGAGGTCGGTTGCACACCCAGTCGCGCAGCCTCGGCGACAGGACGGCTTGCTGTCCGGAGCGGCATGTACAACATCGGTATGCTGTTGGAGAAGCACGGCATGCGCGGCGAAGAGGTGACCATCGCCGAAGTGTTATCGAAGGCCGGCTATGCAACGGCATTTCATGGCAAGTGGCATCTTGGGGATATCGAAGAAAGCTACCCCCACAACCAGGGCTTCGATGAAGCCTTCTTCACAGGCTACAACCAGATCCTCTCGCTGAATAACAAACTGGCAGAGGGCGCCAATGCGACCATGGGATTGTTCGAGGACATGCTGCCTCCCGATCCATACAAACTCGATGATACCTTTATTACAAAGGGTTGGGTTCAGGTTGCTGAAGGTACAAAGGGCGGAGAGACGCGACAGTGGGGCGACAATACTCATGAAGCCTATATGCAAATCGACCCCGAAGCCCAACGAAGGACGCTAGAATTCATCGAGCGTAACGCTAAGGCAGGCAAACCATTTTATGTCGCCAATTGGCCAAATCTCACAAGCTTCATTCCGAATCCAAAAAAATGTTCATTGGCACGAAGCATATTGCAGGACGGTCTGCAGTGTAACATCGACGTCTTCATCGGCAAGCTATTGGCAAAATTGAGAGAACTGGGCATTGCCGAAAATACCCTGGTTGTCGCCATGGCCGACAATGGACCGATGACTCACAATCCACCGCCAGGGCTTGGCATGGCCGAGACGATTTTTCGTGGCGGAAAAGGCGACTTTCTGGAAGGTGGTGTTCGCGTGCCAGCCTTTGCTTGGTGGCCAGGTGTGATCAAGCCAGGCCAGTTGGTCGGCGACATCATCCATGAAACGGATCTGTTTACGACATTCGCCTCGCTTGCCGGCGCTACCCAGAACATCCCCACGGACAGGATTATCGACGGCCTGGATCAGACGGCTTTGCTCTTGAACGGTGACACCCATGGCCGGCGAGACCACGTCTTCATTTACGCGGGACCAAGGCTGGGTGCGACCGTCAAGGGTAACTACAAGCGTCACTGGATCTCACCAGATCCGGTTGGCGAGGCCAGCGGCATTCCGGCAGCATTTTACTTCCTGCCTGCCGATCCTCGCGAAAAGACGCCGATGCTGATCAACCTCATCCATCTCAAAAGCCCGTTTAATCGGATGAAGTTGCGTCATGAACTATGGAAGAAGAAGTATCCGGACAGCCACGAAAAGTACGGCATACCGTGGACCGGCATTGCGAACGCAACCCCTGAGGTCAAGGCACTCGCCAATCCGGCGTTGGATCTGAAGAAACTGCCGTTCGATCCGCTCGAGTACATCGAGCATCTCGATGAACTGCCCTTTGATCCCAACTTGGATCCTGATGTCGGCAGATAACAAGCATAGCGGCGATCGCTAATGGATCGTCAGCTGGACGGACATTAGATTTTGTCTAGGTAACCGGGCCGGGTGTCGTTCCTCACGTTTAGAACGGGAGGCGACGCCCGGCCTGCTTTCACAATCAGGTTTCTAAACCTCAGAATTCCGGGAGGCCTGCTGCGATCAAGCAAACTGTGACCGGGCCAACCGCGGCCAATTGTTTGTGATGTTCGAGCAGTCGCACGGACCCGGTTACTTCAGGCCCGCCTGCAACGCTTGTTCCAATCCCGCTGCGCCGGCCCGTTTGGCGACGCTTTCGGGAACGATCCACGCCTTCCAACTCTTGCCTTCGACCACATTGCGGCAGCTAAGCCTTCCATCGATGATATCGCAAGAAGCATCCGCGCGAATGGCTTTTGCCTCGCGCCGGTCGTGGCGAAGGAACTTCAGATCGATGGGCTGTAGTTTGGCTTCCACCGTTTCCAGATCGATATCGCGGAAGATGCAGGCCGGCTTCGAGCGGCACGCTTGTCCGCGAGTGGTGAGTGCCACCGTTGGACCAAACGCCTTGCTGCGCGGGAGCTTCATGGCCGATTGACGCGCGCCACGGCTCAGGTAGCAGTTCTCATGAACGCAAAGCATGGGATCAGCCGTCTTGCTCCACCGTCGTACTCCGGTCTTGCCGACGTTCATGACCAGCAGAACCGTGACATGCTTTTCCACCAGTGGCGAGATATAGCCGGTTGCTTCCTTCGCCATCCGTGACAAGGCCGGCGGAACAGCCGGCAATTCCTCGAGGTTCTTGCCCGTCTCAACAGAGCGCTTTCGGCGAATGTCGCGCAGCTTGTCGGTCAACGCTTGTGTCTCAGCTTCGCGCTCAGCGGCGGTCTCCGCCGGTTCGTTGGAAGAGCCGGCCGCGTCGGCTTGAGCGTCTGGTTCGGTACCGTCGTTGGCAAACCGGTCGGCGATCGCGTCCGCGCCGCCATCAGCGATCGCCGGTGACACGTGAACGCTATGCGCCGCCGCCCAGAAAAACGCCGCCGCAAGTCCAACTTTGAATACACTCCAGATTCGCTGATCACTCATCTGCCAGCTCCCGCAGCCCTATCTGCGCAATTTGAACACCACGATTCGGGCATAATCGCGCTGAATTGAACCAGGCCTGAATAATCCTCACATCTTGCTGCCGCCTGACCCCTCAAGCACTGCGGCGAGCCCCTCCCGGTAGGTCGGATAATAAAGTCGCACCCCGAGATCCTGCTTGATACGGTCATTCCGCACACGCTTCAGCTCCGAGTAGAAGCTTTGCGCCATCGGAGACAGCTCCGCTTCTTCAATGGGCAGTTCAGGTGGTGCCGGCACACCGAGCAGCTTTGCGGCATGGCCGATGACGTCCTGCGGCGGCGCCGGCTCATCGTCCGTGACGTTGTACACTGTATGTGTGCCACCAGTCGCTATGGCCGCCGCCAATGTCCCTGCAATGTCATCGACATGAATGCGGTTGAACACCTGCCCCGGGCTCACAATACGCCGCGCACGACCGGCGCGAACCTGGTCGATGGCGCTTCGCCCGGGACCATAGATTCCAGCAAGCCGAAAAACCTGGACATCCGGCCCCGCCCCCGGTCGCGTCAACGCGCGCCACGATTGCTCTGCTGCAAGCCGTCGCTTCGAGCGGTCCGACAAGGGGGTCTCCGGCGTCGTTTCATCGACCCACGCCCCACCATGATCTCCATAGACCCCGATCGTCGACAGGTAGCCGATCCACCTCAGGCCGTTCGCAGTGACGATATCGGCGCGGTGATGCGCAAGGACCGGATCGCCATCGTCGCTTGGAGGAGCGGAGATTAACAGGTGTGACGCCGTTTCCAGCGCGCGTGTAACGTCGCCGCTCGGTGCCGTACCGTCGAAGCGGGCTGCTTCGAAACCCAGCGAGCGAATCCGCTCTTTTCCCTCGGCGCTCCGTGACGTCCCTGTGATGCGCCACCCCTGTGGGGATAGCAGCTGCGCCAGCGCGCTCGCACTGAAACCAAATCCAAAGCAGAGAAGGTGGTTCACTCCGTGGCTCCTATTGCGTGCCGTCGCCGTTGCCATTCCACGATGGTGGCGGCATCCGTTTCGCGCGGATGGTGACGTTGCATTGTTTCGGCGAATTCCTTCTCGCTGACGAGCTCTCCGAACGCCCAGACCGCCATCGCGCGAACGAGTGGGGAGGTGTCTTCGAGCAGCCTTCTGACCGCCGGCAGCAAGGAAGCTTCTCGAGAATTACCCGCCGCGATCAGGCAATTTCGGATGAAGCGGTTACGCCCGGTCCTTTTGATTGGCGTTCCGGAAAAGCGACTCCGGAAGCCGGCGTCATCAAGCTCCAGAAGTTCGCCGAGGGGCGGGTTCTCGGTCTCGGCCCGCGCCGCCAGTTTGGCCTCACGGGCAACCTGCGCGAATTTATTCCAAGGGCAAACCGCCAGGCAATCGTCGCAGCCAAACACCCGATTGCCGATCGCCTTGCGGTACGCAACTGGAATGTGTCCCTTGTGCTCGACGGTCAGGTAGGCAATGCAACGCCGCGCATCAAGCTGATAGGGCGCGGGAAACGCATCCGTCGGGCAGACGTCCAGGCAGCGTCGACAATTGCCACAGTGATCGGCGGATGGTCGGTCGAGCGGAAGCGTCGCGTCCGTTAGGATCGCGCCGAGAAACAGCCAGGAGCCGTGCCGTCGCGAGACCAGATTCGTATGCTTGCCTTGCCACCCCAGGCCAGCCAACGCGGCGAGCGGCTTTTCCATAAGCGGTGCGGTGTCGACAAACACCTTTACATCCGCGTTCGCGCGCCGCGCTAACAGCCCGGCAAGCTCCTTCAATCGGCCCTTGAGGACCTCGTGATAATCACGCCCCTGGGCATAAACAGATATGGCTGAATTCGTCGGCTGTTTTAGCGCCTCGAGTGGGTCGGTCCTTGGCGCATAGCTCATGCCCACAACAACAAGACAGCGCGCGGAGGGCATAAGCAGACATGGATCGGTTCGCCGTTGCGCAGTCTCTTCCAGCCAGTCCATGTCGCCGTGACGCCCGAGTGCGGTGAATTCCGTCAGCCGTGCGCCGGCGGATTGAAGGCGGTCCGCCGGTGCCACTCCGAACGCATCGAAATGCAGCGCTTCGGCCCGTCGCCGGAGCTCTTTGAGGAGTTCATGCGAGGACTTCTGCGGAGTCGTCACCGACAACTCCTGCAATCATCAAAAGTCCAGGTCCGCGTAATGCCTTGGCGGCGGTGTCCCTGGAATGCGATCGGCCAAAAGAGGCCGAAAAGATGGGCGGGACTTAATGCGCGCATACCAATCTTTCGCCTTCGGGTACGTCTCCCACGGTATCTCGTCAAAGTAATCGATCGTCGACAGATGCGCGGCCGCGGCCAGATCCGCGAACGACATATCCTCGCCGGCCAGCCATCGACGCCCATGCGCCAGATAACCAATGTAGCTGAGATGATAGCGCAGGTTAGCGCGGATCGCTCGCAAGATGTCAGCGTCGGGAGAAAGCCCGCTCATGCCTGGCTGTAGCCGCGCGTATACCTTTTCGTAAAGCAACTCGCGCGTGACTTCCCTATGCAACTTGTTATGAAACCAATCGACCAGTCGCCGGACCTCGGCCCGGGCTTCTCGGTTGCCCGGAAAAAGTGGGACGCCAAGACCGTCCACAGGATGGCGCTTGAGTTCTTCGGCCACATACTCGGAAATCGAGTAAGTACCGCATAAAGCAGGCCCTGCATCGATCTCAAGAACCGGCAGTTCACCAGCCGGGTTGAGTCGCAGGAAGGTTTCGCTGAAATCCCAGGGCTGCTCCTCGACGGATTGGATCTGCAAGCCGAGTTCGGCCAACATAACGCGCACTGAGCGCGACAGCGGGCAAAGCCTGAAATGAGTAAGCTTGTGCATGTTTCCCGCTCTATTGCGCCTTCCTTGACGCCGCGAATTCCCGGAGACGTGTGTCAGTCAGCGTTGATCATGCTTTTGCGTCGCGCTGATCATACACGGATTCGTTCTTGTAGATCCGCGAGTTGCAGTGACGCAGAGCCCTCGGTTCCCCAGCTTCATGGATCAGATGTTGCTCGTATGCGGCAGCGATTGGGTGTTCGTCGGGCCATGAACCGAGGCCGCTTGCCCGGCCGGGACGGACATGTTTGTTGCCCGCATCGAATTCTATACGGGGAGATTCGCGATACATGCCGACGTGGCAAGTCATCCTTCTTGGTCTGCTTGAAGGCCTCACCGAATTCATACCCGTTTCCTCGACTGGCCATATCCTGCTTGCCGGCCATTTCTTAGGTTTCTGCTCACCGGGGAAAACATTTGAGGTCTTGATTCAGCTTGGCGCCATCCTGGCGATACTCTCAGTCTACTCGGCCAAGCTGTTTCGTTTGCTCGTCGATTTGCCCTCAGACGCGCGCTCCCGCAGGTTTGTCTTTTCGATCCTCTTGGCGTTTCTTCCGGCCGCCGTCATTGGCGCGCTCGGGCACTCTTTCATCAAGAGTGTCCTGTTCGAGAGCCCGATGCTGATCTGCATTATGCTCATCCTCGGGGGTATCGTGCTGCTCGTCGTCGATCGCATGCCGCTTCAACCAAGATACGTAGAGGTCATGGACTACCCGCCGAGTCTCGCCTTCAAAATCGGGTTGTGCCAATGCCTGGCGATGGTGCCCGGCGTTTCTCGTTCGGGAGCGACCATCGTCGGGGCACTTCTAATGGGCACCGATAAGCGCTCCGCGGCGGAGTTCTCCTTCTTCTTGGCGATGCCGACAATGGCCGGCGCCTTCGCCTACGATCTCTACAAGAACTGGTCGGGGATAAATGTGTCCGATGCCACGAGTATCGCAATCGGCTTTGTGATGGCGTTCATATCCGCCGTCTTCGTGGTGCGGTATCTGCTCGACTATGTCAGCCGGCATGGCTTCGCACTATTTGGGTGGTGGCGCATTGTGGTCGGCGGCCTAGGGCTGGGCGCTCTGCTGGTCCTGGGCGATACGAGCGCCTGCACACCTTGAGGGCGCAAACGCATTAAACGCTGCGCGCTTCCCGGGTTTTCACGCAGCGTTTGACGTCACCGGATTGGACAGCACGGCATGCAGGTCTTTTGCGTCCTTGGCCGCGCGGAGCTGATCAAGTGTCGCCGGTTCCCGAACCAGCCGTGAAATACGCGCCAGCGCCTTGAGGTGATCTCCGCTGGCGTGCTCGGGAGCGAGCAAAAGGAAGATCAAATCAACCGGTGCGTCATCGTGACTTTCAAACTCGATCGGTTCCGGCAATCGAGCGAATAAGCAGAAGATCCGGTCGAGGTCCTTGAACTTGACGTGCGGGATTGCGATGCCACGCCCAAGTCCGGTGGAACCCAGCCTTTCGCGCTGCAGCAGCGTATCAAACACGTCACGCGCGTCGAGCCCTGCCAACTCGCCAGCTTTGCCCGCCAGCTCTTGCAACGCCTGCTTTTTGCTCTTCGCCTTCAGTGAGGGCAAAATCCCCTCAAGTACCAGAAGGTCACTCAGATCCATCGCTTTTTGTCCCACCGTTTGCTGCCTCCCGTCGACGCCTTGGAACGACTGCGCCCTGAGATCCCGCAAACTCCTTGAGCGGTTGGTTGGCGGAAGCACGACGAGCAATACGCTCGGTCACTCCGCCTCCGATTCCGCTTGCCCAGTTGTCTCCGGATCGACCCAGCCGACATTCCCGTCTGGCCGCCGGTACACAACATTTATGCCGCCGCTGCCGGCGTTTCTGAAGATCAAAAACGAGCTTTCCCCAAGGTCGAGATGCATCACGGCTTCCCCGACTGTCAACTCACGAATCGAGCGTTCGGTTTCCGCGATGATGACCGGGTGTTGATCGGGTTTTTCATCATCAATTTGTTCTTCGTCCGTCCTTTGCAGAACGTAGTCTCTAGCGGGAAGCTCGGCCGGAAGTGCGGCACCATTCTGACGGCCGTGATGATGGTCCTTCAAGCGCCGCTTGTAGCGGCGTACCCGTTTTTCCAGCCGCTCAATGGCGGCATCAGCGCTTGAATACGCATCGCCTCCCGAACCGTGCGCCTCAACCAGCAGGCCAGTACGCAAACGGATGGAGCAGTCAGTTCGAAAGGTTGAGCGTTCCTTCTCCAATCTCACGTGCCCGGAGATTTCCGGGCCGATGTACTTCTCTAGGACGTTGGAGACCTTGTCCATGATGTAAGTCTGGTAGGCGCCGCCGGCGTCGACATTCTTACCCGTGACTTGGAGTGTCATCAGTCCCGCCTTGGATTTTGTTTTTTGTTCAGTTGGTCTTTCCACTCAGAGGTTTCAAGAAGCCAGTTTGCAGGGATAAATCAAGATTTAGAGCCCAATATGAACAGCAATTACGTCAGGACAATCTGCACATCGCATCGGCCAAGCCGTATAGGATCATTCCTTGGCTGGCCCCCCTTTCCAGCAACAATCGGTGCTCGATCGGGTTGCTGTCAAGACGGCCGGGCTAACAACGTGAAAGCCCCTGCAACTCAGTCAGCGCAACCCATTAACGGTCTGTGTCGCTCCTGATAGCCTAGGCTCGGGCCACTTGTCCGTCAGCTTTTTTCTGTCTGCGACGTTGAACCGAAGAGGGAATTCGCAGTGCATCCCGGTACTTAGCGACCGTCCTGCGGGCAATGTCGATGCCATCGCGCCGCAACATGTCGACGATCTGATCATCCGACAGTACCGCCTCGGCGCGTTCAGCGTCGATGAGTTGCTTGATCCGATGACGCACGGATTCCGATGAATGCGCCTCACCGTTGGCCGCCGAAGCGATTGCCGAGGTGAAGAAGTACTTCAGTTCAAAGATCCCGCGGCTGGTTGCCATGTATTTGTTCGACGTGACCCTGGATACCGTCGACTCGTGCATTGATATCGCGTCCGCCACGGTCTTCAGGTTAAGCGGCCTAAGATGTTGAATTCCATATGTAAAAAACCCATCCTGCTGGCGCACGATCTCGCGAGCGACCTTGAGGATCGTCCGCGCCCGCTGATCCAGGCTTTTAACCAGCCAGTTCGCGGTCTGCAGGCACTCGGAAAGGTACTCCTTGTCGGCATCCGAGTTCGCTGTACGAGAGACGCTTGCAAAGTAGGTGCGGTCGACCAAGACACGGGGCAGTGTCTCGCTGTTCAATTCGACGAACCAACTGCCATCTGCGGCCGGCCTGACAATCACATCAGGCACCACCGGCTGCACTTGGACTGTGCCGAACGCAAGACCCGGCTTGGGGTTCAAGCCTCTGATCTCGTTAATCATATCCGACAGTTCGTCCATATCGACGCCGACCGCCTTGCGCAGCTTCGCGACGTCATGTTTGGCCAGTAAGTCCAAGTTTTCGAGCAGCAACGCGATCTGCGGGTCGTAGCGGTTTCCATCCTTGAGCTGCAGTTTTAGACATTCACCAAGCGACGTTGCGAAGACGCCCGGGGGATCGAAAGTCTGCAGTACGGACAATACCTGCTCGATAAGCTCCAGCTCGGCGCCAAGCTTCACAGCTAGGTCTGGAAGGTCTGCTTGTAGATATCCAGCCTCATCAACAAGATCGATCAAATGCCGCCCGATAAGCCGTTGGGCTGGGTCAATGAGCGCCAGCGGCAACTGCGCTTCAAGGTGGTCCTTCAGCGACAGATTGCTGCTGACATAGGCTTCAAGATTGGGATCTTCGACGTTGCCGCCGCCACCACGGGTCTTCAGCGAGGCCCAATCCGAGCCTGAGAGCCGCTGGCGGGCAAGTTCGCCCAAATCGACAGCCGAGGTATCTGGGTAGATATTTTCGTACTCAGTATCAAGAGTATTGGTCGCTTCGGAGGCGCCGCGGCCGTTGTCGACCCACTCATCTGAAGCGCTTGGATCACCATCCGGGATTGCATCAGCAACTTCACGTTCTGTTGGGGTAACCGGCCTTTCCTCGGAGTCATCGCGCTCCAACAGCGGGTTGCTTTCCAATTCCGTGGCAACGAATTCACTGAGTTCAAGGTTCGACAACTGCAGAAGCTTGATCGCCTGCTGCAATTGCGGCGTCATCACTAGCTGCTGGCTTTGTCGAAGCTCAAGTTTGGCGTTGATCGCCATTACCCCACCCAACGCTTGGTCTTTGCGAAACTAACGGGGCAAAGATAGGCTACCCTTCGTTAGCAAACATATTCCCCAGATACACTCTTCGTACGTCTTCGTTCGCTATGATTTCCTGAGGGTTACCTTTTGTCAGAACGCGACCCTCATAAATGACGTAGGCACGCTCGACGATGCTGAGAGTTTCGCGGACGTTGTGATCAGTAATCAGTACGCCGATTCCGCGCTGTGTCAGGTGGCGCACCAACTCTTGAATATCGTTTACAGCTCTTGGATCGACGCCTGCGAAAGGCTCGTCCAGCAGCATGAAGGCCGGCCGCGTCGCTAGCGCCCGCGCGATCTCGCAACGCCGACGTTCACCACCAGAAAGCGCGATTGAAGGTGATTTCCGTCGATTTGTGATGGTGAATTCTTCCAGCAATTGATCAAGCTGTTCTCGGCGCTTCTTCCGGTCGGGTTCCACCAGCTCCAAGACTGCCATGATGTTCTCTTCCACGGTCAGTCCGCGAAAGATCGACGCTTCTTGCGGCAGGTAGCCGATTCCGAGTCGGGCCCGCTGGTACATCGGCAGCGCCGTCACATCGTGCCCATCGATGGTGATTTGCCCCTCGTCGGCCGGAACGAGGCCGGTGATCATATAAAAGACGGTCGTCTTTCCCGCGCCGTTGGGCCCCAGGAGTCCAACCGACTCGCCGCGCCGCACGTCGAGACTCACGCCCTGGACGACCATCCGCTTCTTATAGCTCTTTTTAACCTGTGTGACGGTGAGCCACCCCTCCGCGGCCTGATGGGGTAGGGCAATGCTCGCGTCCTCATCATAGGTCGCACCGTGTGAGACGACGGCAAGCTGCGGCTGGTGTCGCAATGCAGTTCCGGCGGTTTTGGGCCTTGCGCGTCCTAAGGGCAGGAATCTCACCACGAACAATCCTTTCTGCTCAGTTCTTTCTGCCGCAAAATTTCAATTTGGGCAATGGCGCAATTATTGCATAGCAAATACGGAGCGGGTTCCTGACGGACCGAAGTGCTTTGCCCCCGGACGCTATTCAAATGTTTCCGCAGTTGCTTCCCAGCTGGAAGACGTTGCCGGACGTGGAGCTCGCCGAACTTTTGGCTTGGGTGGCTTCTCGGCGTTCGCTGCCGCATCGGTCTTTCGGCGTTTGGCCTTTGCGCTCCCCGGCTTCTGCAGCTGAGTAGGGTAGAATACGGCACTTGGTCGGCCGCTAGGCGATCGCTGCAGCGGCGTCGTTCGCGTGCCTTTTGGCCCCTTTTTCGATAGCGAAGAGACCCAACTGGTCGTGCCTTGCTGATCGGGCGGATGCTCAATCAAGGCGTTACCGGTCTCCATGTCGATCTTGAGAGATTTGGCCTTGATTACGTTCTTGCCCTGATTGAGGACGACATCACCGCCCAGCGTGACGGTGTTGTTCTTCACATCGAAATCGGCCCAGTCACCAGAAGCGGTTTGACCGTCGGTGCTTGATTTGACGAAGACTTTGCCCGTCGCGCGGATACGCTTCACCTGGCTCGTCGCGCCTTTCTTTTTGGCAGCCTTGGGCTCAGCCGGCGCCAGTAGGCTCGAATCTCCTGAGTAGAAGGCCGTAAGTTCTTGGGCGCGCATGGACACTCGCCCTTGGTCAACCTTCACCTTGCCGCTGAAAACCGCCTTTTTCTGCTTGTCATTCACATTCAGAACGTCGGATTCAATGAGGGTTGGTGCGCCCGGTTCGCTTTTGAATCCCGTCATCGACAACAGGGCGCCTGGCTTGGCAGCCTTTGATTTGGCAAGCGCCTGCGCTTGGCCTTTGGCTTTCTTCTTTTTCGCCGTCGCCGGGCGATCTTGTTGCAGTCTCGCCGAAATGCGCCCCGGCTTACCGTTCGCCCCGCTCGGTGTTGAGACTTTGCTGGTGCCGTTGGCGCGATCCACGAATAACCGCTCGCCACGGATCTCGTTCGGGCCCTGGTTAACGATCACATTGCCCTCAAGCAGTATCGTGTCCGATTTTGAGTTGATTTCGGCGATGTCCGCCACCGCACGGCGTTCGGGCCCTGCCGAAATGACCACGCTGCCGATGATCTTCGCCGTATCGTTTTTCACGTCGAATAGAGCGGACTGACCGGTCACCTGCTCAGTCTCACCGCGCCGCATCATCACGGGCTTGGGCGCCTCGATCGTATTGATTTGTGAAGCGTCGCCGCCGATTTGCGACCCGCCGCTCTTCTGATCGGCTGGTTTTGCATCCTCGAAGTCAACGATGAGTTGCGCGGTTTGCAGTGACTGATCTCCTTGAACCGCATTCACCTGGCCCTCGAACTTGGCGGTTCCCGCGCCACGATCGATTTGCAATTGCGCGGACTGGATGTTGACGGGTTCATTCGATGCGCCCAGGAAAGCAGACTGCGTCTCGCGCTTTTTCGTTGTTGGAGCCGGCTTGGCGCTATTGTCATCGGGTGGCGGCATGAGTTTGGTGCGAACATTGCCATCGAAGTGAACAAGCTTCTGCTTCTGCCAAATCTTGACCGTGTCCGACTTTACTTCGCCGCCCTTAAAGCCAACCTCGACGGGGTCTTCGGAGACAATCTGCCCGCTTTTTGTGCGTACGGTCGCCGTCTCCAGCTCAGCCCGCATTCCATCGTCTGAGGAAATCTTGATGCCCCCGCCGAGCTCCAACACGTTCTGTCGCGTGTTGAATACGCCATCCGCGGCGGCCATGGTGGTCTTGACCTTCTTGGCGTCGGTAAGTTCGCCCGAAATCCCTTCCAGTTTGACAACGTGTGGCTGTTCGAAGTCGGGCCGGGCATGACGCGCGCGCACCTGATAGGCGCCGCCGTCATCTGTGTACCCCTCGTAATGGGGGTTCTGCATGGTCAGGTTCTCGGGCAGGATCTGCGGCAGCAGCGGCGTTAGACTGCGGCTCCAATCTACGGTGCCGATCGCCGAAAACGCATAAAGGCCGATCGAGGTGACAGCGGACACCGGCAGCAGTAGGCGCATCGCCCGCACCAGAAAGGTGTGGCGCCTCGCCCGACGAAATTGCTTCGAACGGTCGACACCGACAACGACAACGCGATCGTTGTGTTGCTCCAGGCTTGGATCCGTATCGAACGACGTGGCGTGTGCCATTAGTGCGTGACCCCGTGGCGGGCAAGCCATTGCGGTATCGGCGGACCGGCTGCGGTCGCGGAATTCGAGAAACGATTACTGCCGAAAGTAAGACGGCCCCGTATTGCGCATCACAAAAGGATTCGCGCCACCCCGACCCTTACCCTCAAATTAGGTGAATTTGGGACCGGCAACCCGGGCCATTAATACGCGAAAGGCCAGCTCGAAGCATCTTATTCAGTGGGAAAAAACGTCGATATCCCCGAAACCGCCAAGATCGAGCTCTGCGCGAGTGGGCAGGAACTCAAACGCCTTCTCGGCAAGGTGGGTGCGCCCCTCGCGTGCCAGCATCTCATCGAGGCGACGCTTGACCGTGTGCAGATAAAGGACATCGCTGGCGGCATAAGCCAGCTGCTGGTCGGTGAGTTTTGCGGCTGCCCAGTCGGAACTTTGCTGCTGCTTGGACAATTCGACCCCGGCGAGTTCAGAAACGACATCCTTCAGGCCGTGCCGATCCGTGTACGTGCGTACCAGCTTGGACGCAATCTTCGTGCAGTACACCGGCGTCGCGACGACACCCAGGTATCTGTGTATAACTGCGATATCAAAGCGGGCGAAATGGAAGATTTTCAGCACGTTCTGGTCCGCTAGAACGGCTTTCAATCGTGGGGCGTCGTAGTCCGAACCGTCAAGCTGCACCAGGTGCGCAGTTCCATCTCCCGCTGACAACTGCACCAGGCATAACCGGTCACGGTGCGGGTTGAGGCCGAGCGTTTCAGAATCAACGGCAACGCTGTCGCCAAACGCGATCCCCTCTGCCAGGTCGCCTTTATGCAGCGTGATCTTCTTATCGGACATCGCGGATTAGCACCGATCTAGACGACTTGGGTTATGTGCGCAGGGTCGTTCGTTCTACCGCCACGCAAACCGAATTGGTGCCCAGGAAAGGACTCGAACCTTCACGGCCTTGCGGCCACTGGCACCTGAAGCCAGCGCGTCTACCAATTCCGCCACCTGGGCAAAGGCTGTGCGATCGGGAGCCCCGGAGTTAGTGGGCACACCGGCGTTTGTCAATCGGAACGCGCGCCGCCAGCCCGCCCTACGTGACCATTGGCTTCTTTTCTTGCTCAAGCGGTCTGACTATACCTACCCATCAGTATCGATAAGGCGACACAGTTGACAAAGGCAGGGCAGCACCAATGCGCGGGCTTGCAACGATCTTTGGAGGGCCGGGATTCGTCGGCCGTTACGCCACCCGTGAATTGGCTTCACGCGGCTGGCGCATTCGGGCGGCGTCCCGGCGGCCCGACCTGGCCGGGCACCTACAACCCATGGGTGCTGTTGGCCAGATTCACGGTGTGCAGGCAAATCTGCGCTACCCCGAGTCCGTCGCGCGCGCCGTGCAGGGGGCCGATGCCGTGGTTAACGCGGTGGGCGTATTGGCACCTTCAGGCCGGCAGAGTTTTGAAGCCCTCCATGTCGACGGGCCTCGCACCGTGGCACGAGCAGCCCGTGAAGCCGGCGTCGGACGTTTCGTGCACGTTTCCGCCATCGGAGCTGACGCAAAGTCCTCCGCCAACTATGCGCGCACCAAGGCCAAGGGCGAACAGGCGGTCCTGGAGGAATTCCCCGGCGCCATTATCTTGCGACCTTCAATCGTGTTCGGGCCCGAGGACGAGTTCTTCAATCGGTTTGCCGGTTTGGCCCAGTCATCGCCCGTGCTCCCGCTGATCGGAGGCGGCCGCACGCGTTTCCAGCCCGTCTACGTCGGAGACCTCGCGCTGGCCATCGCGAATGTTGTGGAAGGGGCGGGTGAGCCGGGTCAGATCTACGAGTTGGGCGGACCGGAATCTCTAAGCTTCAAGCAGCTTCTCGATCGCACGAAGGAGTGGTCGGGCCGCCGGTCCGGCTATATCAGCTTGCCGTTCTGGATGGCGAAGCTGCAGGCATTGCTGACTTGGCCGTTGCCCAACTCAATCCGTCCTTTGACTGTCGACCAAGTGCGCATGTTGAAAAAGGACAACGTTGTGAGCGGCGAGGCCAAGAATGAGGGGCGCACCCTCGAAGCACTTGGTGTCACCGCACCACATACCGTTGCCAGCATTGTTCCGGGGTACCTGGAACGCTTCAAGCCTCGCGGTCAATTCGCTCATTATCGGGGATGATCGCCACCAAGGCTGTCTAAACATGAAGAAACCCCGCCGGCTGCCGCCGTGCGGGGTTTTGCTTGGTTCCGAGGAACGACGTGGCGGATAGTGCTGAGCTGTTCGACAAACGAACTTCAGCCCGTCTCGCGGCCACCAAACTTAGTGAACGCTGGCGACCTCGAGTTCGTCATCGAGAGCCTGGCCTAGCGCCGCCTGCATGGAATCCGTCAGAGCAATTGGAGTGCCGTCCGCGGCATGCAAAGCATAAATGCTGATGCCTTCGGGCAGTGAGTCGTCGAGGGGATAGATCTCGTTAGCCTCTTCCGAAGACAGCGTTTTAATATACGCCAGTTCGCCACCACCGAGCTGCTCCAGCTCATCGGTACTGATGTCTTTCTTAACTTCGATCTTCTGTTCCATCACGCTCACTCCTCCATCCACCGCGCTGGCCTCATACAGCAAGCAACAGCGCCCCTGCCCAAGTCTGCATCAAAATTCTGGTCAAAACGGCACGCTTTTCCGGCAAATTCTTAACGTCGACTTAAGGACCATGTTCGAGTGATTCGAACGATGCCGCTATGGTCCAAAGCGCGTTCTGCCGACAAGTGTGGCTAGCGCACACTCCCCCCGTCGTTCTTTCCGATTTCGATGCGCCGCACCATGCGCTCCGGTTCGAGTTTTACGAGGTCGATTTCAAGCAAGCCGTTATTGAGATCGGCGCTGCGAACCTCGATGCCGTCTGCAAGGACGAACGTTCGCTGGAACTGACGTGCCGCAATCCCGCGATGCAGGAACTCCCGCGACTTGCCCTCGTCCTGCCGTCCGCGGATTGTCAATTGCTTGTCTTCGAGCGTTATGTCCAACTGATCGCGCGTGAAGCCTGCGACCGCCAACGTAATGCGTAAAAGCTCTGGCTGGCCTTCTGCTGAGGCCGCAATGCGCTCGATGTTATAAGGCGGGTACCCTCCATCGGTCCCCTTGCCTGCTCGATCGATCAAACGCTCTATTTCTTCGAAACCCAACAGTAGCGGGTGGGACAGGTTTCCCATACGGGTCATTGGTCTAAGCCCTTCTATAAAGCGACTTTTCAGCTCTGGTGGTGCAAACCGGCAAGGCCCTCGTTAGGCACCACGCGCGCAGCCCCGGCGCGCCGGCGACTGGGTTTGTTCTCTGTAAGATGCATTAACATATGGGCGCGGCGCGGAGGTGTTCAAGCCGGTCGGAGTGCGGAGCAACGCCACAATCTGGGCCTTCAGAGCTTCACCGAGGCTGCGGCAAGTTGGACTTATCCCCTTGATTTCCACACTGCGTTCTCTACATGTTCCCATATGAAGAGATCCCGCGAAAAAATGGAGTGCGTGCCTGAGCCGGCCAAGTCCGCCGATGAGAGCATGCGAAAGTGTTTGATTTGCGCCATGGAGTTCTTGAGTTCCTGGTCGGGCAATCGCGTCTGCAAGCGCTGTCGCTCCAGTGCGACTTGGAAGCAGGGCTGACCCTGCTCGCGCGCGGCTGTCGTCCCGCAGCGCAACGTCAGTCAGCATCAGCCACGTAGGAAGGCTTCCGCCAACATCAAAGTCAGCGGCAGTGTCAAAAATGATACTGTCGTTTGAATTGTCACGATTCCCGCCATAGCAGGGGCATCCCCACCCATGGCGCGAGCCAGCGAGTAAGAGGCCGCCGCGGTCGGAACCGCTCCGAATATCATCGCGACGAGGGCTTGCGTCGGTTCCATTCCGACAGCGAGCGCCGCGATGGCGATCGCTAGCGGAAACAAGACCATCTTCCCAATGATCGCGAGCCCGATCGGCAGCGCGGATATCACCATCGCTCGAACCCGGATGTTCGCGCCCACGCACATGAGCACGATCGGCAGCGCCGCAGCTGCCAGGATGCTAGCCAGATCGTTCACAACCGGGATTGGGCCTATGCCTGCGAAATTGACGGCAAATCCGGCGGCGATCGACAGCAGCAATGGGTTCCGCGCGAGGTCCTTGAAAATCGCGCCAGCCAGCTGACCGCCCTTCTTTTGATGCAGTAACGTCACCATGGAAGTCACGATCGCGACGTTGGTGACGGGCACCAATAGCGCGACGATCAGCGTGGCATAAGCCAGACCCTCTGCCCCAAAAACCCGTTCAGCGATGGCAAGTGCAATAAAGGTGTTGTGGCGGGCGCTGCCTTGAAGCAGCGATGTCAGCAGTGGATTGTCGAAGCCTGCCAGCCATCCCACCAGCAGCGCAAAGATCAAGCCCGCGGACAATCCGGCGTAGATAACGATGACGAAGTCACCCAGCTGTTCGCTCGATAAATCGAGCCGCGACATGACATCGAACAACAGGGCTGGAAACAGCACCCAGTAGACTAGCTTGTCGTTGAGGTTCCAGAACTCGAAGCTTGGAATACCGCCGCGCCGCAAACCATGGCCAAGAATGATCAATAGGAAGATCGGCGCGATGATCAGCATGAGCTCGAAGTTCATGGCTTGCTTGTCGCATAAGTCTCCATTTCTAGCCAGCAAGTAGTTGGCAGGAATTGCCCAGGCATTCATCCCCTGCTGGATCATCGATCCCTTGAAGCTGTCGCTGGACATCTCTAGCCGGCCATGGCAAAAGCTGCCGCGAAAAACGCGCGAAAACTAAGCGTCGCGGCTGATTTGCTTTGGACCGTGGAAAAGCAGGAGATTGACCCTCTGAAGCAACGGCCGAACAAGATACTGGTTCTTGTTACCGAGGACTGGTTCGCAGCCTCTCATTTTATCCCGACGATTGAAGCCTTGTGCGCGACAGGCGCCGAAGTTGCAATCGTGACGCGCGTTGCGCAGAAGCGGTCGGCGCTTGAAGCCACCGGCGCACGTATCATCCCATTTGATTTTTCGCGTGGGCCGCTGCGGCCGCTACAGGAGGCGCGTGTCGCTTGGCGGCTACGCAAGCTTCTGGCGACCGAGAAACCGGACGCTATACACGCAATCTCGTTAAAGCCGATTGCATTGATCACCGGCCTTCGCGGCGTCGTCCCACGCCACGCACTTGGCATTCATTTGACGGGCGTTGGCTATGCCGGAACAGCAAGCGCGGGACGCACGGGGCTCGTCTACCGCAGAGTTCTGAAGATGGTTGTGCGGCAACTGCAGCGGGACCCGAAAACGCACTTGTTCGTGGAGAACCCGGACGACAGCGCGCGTCTGGCTGAGTTTGGTGCGTTTCCGCAGGAACGTGTAACGATCCTCGGTGGCGCTGGTGTTGATCCCAAACGCTTTGAGGGGTCGGAGTTGCCTCTGGGCGAACAGGTGCGAGCCGGTTTCGTCGGTCGGATGGTATGGACAAAGGGTGTTGATCTATTGATCGACGCCTATGACCAGCTCAACGCTGAGGGAGTGGCGTTTCGTATCGATCTTTGCGGAACACCGGACCCAGAAAACCCGCGTGCCGTTTCTGACGCGCAGCTTCAAAACTGGAGCGCGCGTGACGGCGTCACCTGGCGGGGTCGGGTTGAAGATATCGCCAGCTTCTGGAAGGCGATGGATATCTGTGTCGTTCCCTCGCGCGGCGGCGAAGGTCTGCCGCGTGCGCTGCTTGAGGCAGCCGCCAGCGGTCGGCCCATCGTCACCACTGATGTGCCTGGTTGTCGTTATTTCGTCCGCGACGGTATCGAAGGACTCGTTGTGCCGCCCGATGATTCACGGTCTCTGGCTTCGGCCTTGAAACGGCTGATCCAGGACCCGGAGACTTGTCGGCGCATGGGCGCGGCAGCGCGCGAGCGGCTTCTGTCAGGCTTCACGGAAGATCATTTGCGAGCCGCGGTTCGCGCACAGTATATGAAGATGCTGGCTTAGATTGAGTGAAGTCCAAGCCTAACAAATTGCGATAATGAAAAATGGCGGCCCCGCTTCTAACGTTGAAAGACATCCGCCTCACGTTTGGCGGCACACCTCTACTGACTGGTGCCGACTTGATCGTGACGCCGGGCGAGCGGCTTTGCCTGGTCGGGCGCAACGGCTCAGGCAAGTCAACCCTGCTCAAAATCGCAGCTGGCCTGGTCGAGGCCGACCAGGGCGAACGCTTCGTCCATCCTGATGCCGTTATCCGCTTTCTGCCACAGGAAGTCGATTTCTGCGGTCACACAACAACACGTTCATTCGTGGAGTCTGGACTGAATCCGACCGACGACCCTCATGATGCGCTACTAGCTCTCTATGCCCTGGGACTAACCGGTGAGGAAGATACCGCAACGCTTTCAGGTGGTGAGGCCCGCAGAGCAGCCATTGCCCAGGCGATGACGGCACGCCCGGATGTGCTGTTGCTCGATGAGCCAACCAACCATCTCGACTTGCCGACCATTGAGTGGACCGAAAACGAACTGGGTTCGATGAAAGCAGCCCTTGTTCTGATCTCACACGACCGGCGTTTCTTGGAGCGGTTGTCGAAGGTCACCGTCTGGCTGGACCGAGGTAAGACGCGGCGGCTCGACGAAGGCTTTGCATCTTTCGAGGCCTGGCGTGACAAGCTCATTGAGGAGGAAGAGGCCGAACTCCACAAGATCGACCGCAAGATTGCGCGCGAACAGCAATGGATGCATGGCGGTGTCACCGGGCGGCGCAAGCGCAACGTGCGCCGGGTGGCCGAGCTTCGGGCAATGCGCCAGCAGCGCCGGGAACACCGCAGAGTGCAAGGCGACGTCAGTCTGGAAGCCACCGATGGGCTATTGTCCGGTAAGCTCGTGCTCGAAGCCCATGGTATCTCCAAGTCATTGGGCGGCCAAAAGATCGTCAGCGATTTGTCGCTGCGCGTACTGCGCGGCGACCGGCTTGGGATCGTCGGTCCGAATGGGGTCGGCAAGACGACGCTCATCAACATGCTGACAGGCGACCTGGCTCCTGATACCGGCAACGTCCGACACGGTTCGAACCTTGAGATCGTCACGCTCGATCAGAAACGGGAGGATCTGAAAGCCAACAAGACGCTCGCTGATTCGCTGACCGGCGGTCGCGGTGATCAGGTCATCATCAACGGCAAGCCGCGCCATGTCGCCGGCTATATGAAGGACTTCTTGTTCCTGCCCGAGCAGATGCGTTCGCCGGTTTCAGTCCTTTCCGGAGGCGAGCGTGGACGTTTAATGCTTGCCCGTGCACTCGCCAAATCCTCCAACGTTCTGATCCTCGACGAGCCCACTAACGACCTTGACCTTGAAACGCTTGACCTTCTCCAGGAACTTCTTGGTGACTATGCCGGTACCGTGATCTTGGTGAGCCACGATCGCGATTTCCTCGACCGCGTCGTGACGAGTGTCCTGGCGCCGGAAGGTAACGGTGTATGGATGGAGTATGCCGGCGGCTATTCCGACATGATCGTCCAGCGTGGTCTTGCCGAGAAGGAAAACGGAGCCGAAGTCACCAGGCGCAAAACCCGTGAGACCGCACCTGGCAATAAGGCGGTAAAAAGAGCCGCCTCCGCAGCCCCGGCGGGAAAACTAAAACTCTCCTACAAGGAAAAATACGCGCTCGAAACGATCCCCAAGAGGATTGATGAGCTGCATGCGGATATCGCGAACCACCAGCAGGAGTTGGCGGCGGCAGATTTCTTCCAGCGGGATCCTGATGGCTTCGCCAGGGTTTCCACCGCGCTGGTCTCAGCCCAAGCCGATCTCGCCAAGCTTGAGGATGAATGGCTGGAGTTGGAACTCAAGCGCGAGGAAGTCGAAGGCGGCTGACAACCTTCCCCGCCGGGCGGCGGTGATTATCCCTGCAGATGCAGCCTGTCCGGGTCGTTGATGATGATTGTGTTTCGCTCAATGGTGATGCTGCCCGACTTTTGAAAGCGCGACAGCGTATTCGTCACCCACTGCCGCGTCGAGCCGACGATCGCTGCCAGCTGTTCGCGTGTAATCCGCCGGTCGACGATCATCTTGGTTCCATCGGCTTCGCCATCGACGGACGCAAGCACGAGCAACAGCTGCGCCAGCCGCTCCGTCACCGACCGCGTGCCCAGCATTTGTACCAACGCGGAATAGCATTTGCCCTTCGCCACCACTCCGTCGATGAGTGCCAGCGCAACCTTGGGCACAGTTTCGGCCAGATGCCGCAACTTGGCTCCGGGAAGATACGCCAGCCGCGTCTTCTCCATGGCGGTTGCCGACCAGATGTGAACGCCCCCACCGAACACGTCCGGGCCGCCGACAAAGTGCCCCGGTGTCCAGTAGGCGAGAGTAATCTCCTTGCCCGATGGGCCAGCGTAGAACGTTCGAACGCGGCCGTTCTCAATGAGGAAGATCCCGCTATGTACGTCGCCCTGCATGAAGATGGATTCGCCGGGCTCGACCGTCAGCCGGGAGGAAATACTGCGCAGCCTCTCGATCTCGTCAAGATTGAGCCGATCCAGAAATCGCGCGCCCTCATTGATCTGAGTGAGGGCTTCAGACAGGTACACCGCCGATGCGGATCGTTCTGTGTCGCCCATGTCTTTCTCCGAATATCGCGTCGGATACAGAATGACGTTCGCTGAACCCTGGGCATCAAGCTTCATGGTTTCGACCTTGCACGCGGCGTGATTGAAAGAAACGCAGCAAGGGCAGCAATCTCCGTTTCTTCCAGCAACGATGCGACCTTCTGCATCGTCCCAGTGGAATCGTTGCTGCGCTCGCCGCTCTTGAAGTCCAGCAGCTGCTTTTGCAGATAGTCCTGGTGTTGCGCTGTCAGCAACGGAGCGTACGGGGCGACGTCGTTCGCGTCCTCATGGCACGTCTTGCACGCTGGCAATCCGCGCTCCGGGTGCCCATTTTCAAAAAGCTGCCTTCCAAGCTCGACGTCTTGCGGGCTCAACTGCAGCTCGCCGGAATCCGCGGCGGGCGGCGGTGGCAAGTTGCCGAAATAGTCCGCGACAACGGCGTAATTTTCGGTCGTTATCTCAGTGACGATGTTTGACATTTGCCCCCCGCCATTTGCGCGCTTCCCGGAAACGAAGTCGTGCAGTTGCTTTTCGATGTAGGCCGGCTTCTGGCCGGCAAGCTTGGGAAACTTCGAGGTCGCGCTGATCCCATTCAATCCATGGCATAGACCACAGAGCTCTTGTGGCGGCAGGCCGTCGTAACCAAGACCGTCTGCGGCTGCGGGCGATAACGCGGGCACCAAGAGGACAAGGGAGACAGCGACAGCAAAAAGGTGTCGTCCGACTCCCGCGCGCCAAAGAGGAGCCCGCTCTCTCCCGAAACGAGAACTTTCAACGGTCGCCCTCACGGTTCACCGCTACCCTTCAGCACCGTGGTGCATGTGATGGTGGTGGCCACCCTGGTGTTTCTTCTTCATACCAGTTCCCTCCTTCACGGCCGCCGACAGCTTGACAATCGACCCGTCGGAGAAGCTGAGCTCAATCGGTATCGTGTCACCCAATGCCGTCTTTCCTTTTGGCTTGATGAGCATCAGATGCAGTCCGCCTGGCTTGAAGGAAACCGTCTTGCCTTTGGCGACGGAAACCTGAGCAAGCTTCTCCATCGTCGCCACTCCGTCCACGACTTTGGAAAGGTGAAGCTCAACCCGTTCGTAGGCTGGGCTTGAGGCGCCGACGAGGTCCACGTCCGTGGCGCCACCGTTGGCGACTTCCAGATAACCAGCATGTACCGTCATTCCTGGCGGTGCATGCCGCACCCATGCCGACTTAGCGGACACCGTTGGGGACTGAGCCGCGGCGGAAAGCGCGCTCAGCGCCAAAACCACTGCCGCGACAAGCGAGAACATGAGCATCTGCCAGAACGCAATGTGCTTCTGGTCTGCAACGCGTGCCTTTGTGCGCTCACGGGGGGTCATAAAGCTTTACTCCGATTGTGAAGGGTCACTGTTTCGCGGTTTTTCTTGTGTGCTTGATGAACAGTTCGGCTAGGAACGTCGCCGTTTCGCTCGGTGGCATTGGTGGATTGACTCCAGCAACCAATCGTCCCTCCGGATCAACCACACTGATCGATGCGCTATGAAACACCCTGTAGTCTTCTGGGTCCTTCTCTTTGCCTGTAATACGCACAAACCCGCCCAGCGTATCGACCGCCTTCGCGACTTCCTCCCATTCACCTGTGGCGCCAATGAAGTGATCGCTGAAGTGTTTGACGTATTCGCCAATCACCTTGTGGTCACGGTCGGGGTCGACACCGATGAAGACAACCTGGGGCTTGCGATCTGGAGAAACGCGTAACGACAACTCCTCTTCGACCTGCGCCAGGTTTTGCAAAGTGAAGGGGCAGACGTCCGGGCAGTGCGTGAAGCCAAGCACCACCAGCGACCACTTGCCTTTGAAATTGTCCGCGGTGAATGGTGCGCCGGAGGCTTGCTGTAGGGCAAACGGTGTTATCGGCTGTGGTGAGCTGCGGACCTTGGCGTCGACGCCTGCGGCTGCCGGCGCCGACCCGAGGAGAGCGAATGCCACGATCGATAGGGCGCAAGCGACAAGGCTGACCGAAACACGGGCTTTCCTCACCGGCTGCATTGGCGAAACGAAAGAACCAGTCGCCAACATCAAAACCTCCTTGGGTTACGCGTTCTGTTGTTCAAATGCTCTGAGACTTTCTGCTTTGATCTTCTCGTGGCACAGCCGTTTGAGACGCATGAACCGCTCATCAACGGCAAGGTCCAGTGAGCGCGGTCTGGGCAGGTCGACGCGGATGTCCGCGATGATTCTGCCTGGGCTGGCACTCATCACCAGAACGCGGTCGCCAAGAAACACCGCCTCATCGATGTCGTGCGTCACGAACAAGACCGTGATCCCGAACTCGCTCCAAATCTTCAGCAGGTTCTCCTGCATCATGTGCCGTGTCTGCGAGTCGAGTGCGCCGAATGGTTCGTCCATTAAAAGCACACGCGGGTAGTTGGCCAACGCGCGGGCAATTCCGACTCGCTGTTGCATGCCGCCCGAGAGTTCGGCCGGGTAGCGATTGGCGAATTTCGCTAGTCCCACCATTTCGATGAAGGTTTGCGCCGTCGAGTTGGATGCCGTGCGCCCGCGCCCGAGAATGTTCGGGCCGAACGCAACGTTCTCTTTGACGGTCTTCCAGGGAAACAGCGAATACTGCTGGAACACCATTCCCCGGTCGGGACCAGGTCCCGCGACCACCTCGCCGTCAACCATTGCAGCTCCAGTTGTCGGCTGCACGTAACCTGCGATCGTGTTCAACAGTGTCGACTTCCCGCATCCGGAAGGTCCAAGAATGCAGACGAATTCGCCCGGTGGGACATCAACGGAGGTTTCGCTGACGGCGACGTGGGCCTTGTCGCCGGTGCCGAATTCGATCGACACATCCACGATCTCGACATGCCCTTGCGATGCTCTGACGTTGCGCGCTGGCGGATGAAGCGGCTCTTCAACGGGTTGCGGCTTGACCAGTCCCAGCATGTCCATCCTCTTTCTTCAGCCAGTCAAGATCGGGCGTCTTCGTCCACAACCGGCGACTAACCACCGGCCTTGAGCGTTCCGCCGTAACTTGTGAAATTCTCTTCTTTGGTTTTGCCGTCGGTCGTCTGAGCCGGCTCGCGTGCCAGCGCATAGATCCCGAAGGCCAAGGCAATAAATCCCAAGACCGCGATCCAGGTCCCGAACGGCTCAAGCCAGTTCGCCGTCGCCACACCCATACCGAGCATGGCCAGCCCAACGATCCACGATGGTGTTGCGCAACAAACCACCCATGTCATCGTTGCCCCTGTGAGTGCCACGAAACCTGAACCGACGCCTGTTGCGAAAAGCGCTTTTCCGTTTAGCCGCTGGCAGGAACGAAGCGACTCCCGCTGCAGGGCCCAAACAGTCGCGATCATCATTCCCAAGATGAGGATAACGAGCATCTTCGCGGGGATCAGATTGAGGCTCCATTCGGAAATCCCGTTTCCGAAGCTCATATTCATGTAGCCGACTTCAAGCAGCCATTCTTCGAGAATGATCGGGATCATGTCCGACACGGATGGCGTCGAGGAAATGATCACCGCGACGTTGCCAAACCAGTCGTAGCCCGTCACGTAATTCGGCCAGTTCCCGAAGCGCCAGACCATACTCAACAGCAGCGCAACATAGTACAGCACAAAGAAGCAGAGCGTAATGATGAGCCAGCCGCGCCAATGCATGCCGATTGCGGTCGTGATGCGATTGAGTGCTGCCGTCATCTCGATCGCTCCTGCCATCTAAGGAATGGACGCGTGGCCAGGCGGACGGCGTACGTGGAGCCCGTCCCCAGCAGCCCGATGCAAAGCATGCCGACAACAATGTCGGGGTAGTTGATCAGCGAGTAGGCGTTCCAGGTGAAGTACCCGATCCCGTATTGACCCGAGATGATCTCACCGGCCAGCAGCGAGAACCAGGAAACACCCATCCCCACCGCAAGACCCGTCGCGATGCTTGGGAGCGCAGCGGGCAAAACAACATGCCGGAAAATCTGAGTCCGGCGCGCGCCCAGTGATCGCGCCGCACGGATCAGAACTTCAGGCGTCTGTTCAACGCCGTGCATGGTATTCAAAATGATTGGAAACAACGCGCCGAGGAAGGTGATGTAGATGATCGAGGCTTCCTCTGTCGGCCACATCAGAATGGCCAGCGGGATCCAAGCCACCGCGGGAATGGGTCGGAAGATTTCGACATAGGGCATCAAGATGTCTGTGGCGAGCTTCGAGCGTCCCATCACAACGCCCATGCCGACACCGATGACGACCGCGAAGGCGTATCCGATAAGGATGCGCTGCATGCTCACCATGATGTGGATGTAAAACTCACTGCCGGCGAGCTGCACAAGAAAAGCGTTCCAGACCTTCAAGGGTTCGGGAACGTTTTCGAAATTAATGATGTAGTTGAGGTTGACTGTCGTCGCCCAGTGCCAGGCCAAAATGCCGAGCGCCAGGGCCACGATCCGCACCCCCCAGCGGGCCAGGTGGCTCGATTGGTAAACTTCACTCAGACTCTGCAGGGCTGTCGCGAGAGTGGGCTTTTTCGAATCCGCGCTCTCATATGGCGCAGAAGACATGTCTGCTTCGGATGGACCATCCGAAATTGGCTCACCTTCTCGAGCTAGCGCCGTGGAAGTGTTCCTTGCCTCATCTGACTTTCTAGATGAGTCAGCCTGAGGCGAGTCAGGAATGGGAAGTACAGCACCTGTAGTCGCCATCGGCTTCTCCGGACTTGAAGTTCAATGAAGTCTGTCGGAATTCGACAAAGTCAAAGTGAGGGCGATGTCCCGGGCCATACTTTTGCGGGCGGCCCGGGACACTCCCTCGCAACCGTTAGCTGGCGACACTCGCCAGCGCTTCTTCGAATCCGATCACCGAACCCTTCACGGAAGCTGCGTACTTCTCCGCATCCTTCTTGCGCAGGAAGGTCTGGTACTTGCCTTCTGGGCTCTTCACATAGAAGGCCGTTTTGCCAAACAGCTTCAGACCGGTTTCCTTGTCATAGACGTAGGTGGCGTTGAGCTTCTGGCCGACCGCGTTGAACTTCGAAACCGCCGACAGGAACGCCGTAAGATCCGGATACGTCGAAACCCCTTCACGAGCGTGCCAGATTTCCATCGGCAGACCCGCGTTTGCTTTCGCGGGATCAACCACGCTTGCTTTGTCGGCGTCATAGTCAACGCCCATGTCCTTATAGGCGGCCCGGATGTAGTCTTCGGTGATCCACTTGTTGAAATCGAGCGGCGGGATGGCCTTTTCTCGAACCAGAACGCCGTGGTTGAACTTCAGCGCGTCAACCCATTTGTCCTTGATGGATGGTTCCAAAGTCAGGTGTCCGCCTTTGGAGAAGTAAAGGTAGAGAACTTCCTTCTCGACGCCGGTCCATTTCTCCATCATCTCCGTCGCCTTCATGGGATCAGCATCGATCCACTTGCCGGCTTCATAGACAGCTTTAATGAAGGCTTGCACGACTTCCGGGTGCTCTTCGGCGAATTCCTTACGGACGACAACGCCGTGCAGGTAGGGCACGCCAGCTTCGCTACCGTCATAGATCTTGCGACCCGTACCGCGGAATTCCATGAGTTCGGACCACGGGCAGAAGTCGGAGTGAGCATCGATCTTGCCAGCGGCAATGTTCGCTGCGCCAACCGCCGGGCTCTGGTTCTTGAGTTGGATTTTCGAGACTGGCATCTCGTGGTCTTGAAGCGCCTTGAGAAGCATGCCCCAGGCAGCGCTGCCCACTGGTGTGGAAACGGATTTGCCCTTGAGTTCGCTGAACTCATAGATGTCGGATTTCACCGGGACAACGATCGCGTTGCCTGAGCCCTTGAGGTTGTAACCGGTGCCGGCGACATAGAGCGTCCGAAGTGAGTCCGTGGCCTGGAACTTGGCGCCATTGACGATGAGAGGATAGTCACCCATGACACCGAAGTTCAGCTTGTTGGCAAGCATCTGGTTGGTGATGGGCCCACCGGAGGAATAATCACTCCAGCTGATGTTGTACGTCACGTCCTTGTACTTGCCGTCCTTCGGCAAGTGCTTTTCGAGTAGCTTGAGTTCTTTCACCACAATCCCTGCGGTGTAGGTGTCGGTACACATGCTTTGGTGTCCGACAGCAATTCTTATTGTCTCGCCTGCGTGCAAGGCGGACGCCGAGCTTGCAAGGATCGCTGCTCCGAGTATCGACCTCAGTTCGGTGCGCATTGACGGCTCCATTGACTCAATGACTGCTTGTCTTAAACGACGTTAAGAGTCCGGCAATGCGCGTGCCAACTCGGGGCGGCAATCGGGGGATTTATTGCAAGCTATTGAGTTAGAATAACTTTTATCTATCGGCTTCGAACTATAGTTGAAGCCAGGCCTAGGCCCTTTAAGTCTGTTGGATGGGCGGACTGGTGACCACTTGAGCAGCACGCAGTGCGGTGCAGCATGGCCGCATAAGACAAGTTGTCACGCTGTGCAGCTGTGATTGGCCTGAATCCGTATAATGAGGAATGGGCGGAAATGGCTCTGCAGCGCGGGCAAGCACGTCATAGCTGGGGGGCGGCGCTGAAGACTGTCAAGGATGGACCGGCTGGCTGAAAGGGGATCACCAGCGTGGCATGCGGGCCTGAAAAGCCATTGCCTCGAGCCGTGAATAGATAGTCTCGAAGGCTACAGCCCGACCGCTGTTGTCGAACGTCAGCCGCCGCAATCGCATCACGGGTTGGCCGGCGTCTACGCCAAGGAAGCGGCCATGCTCGGCGGCGACGGGCTCCACGCCCAAAACCACATCCGCATAGCCCAGTTCGATACCCAGATGTCGTTCCATCAAAACGAACACGTCCTCGTGGCCGAGGTCGAGCACCATCAAGCGCCGGCCGATGTCGCGCGGATAGTAGCTAATGTCGAGGGAGACGGCGGTCCCGCCGGCGATGCGCGTGCGGCCCATGCGTGTGACGGGCTGGTCTGCCGGCAATTGAAGAGCTTCGGCGACCGTCGCGTCGGGCTGGATTTCCAACAACTCCAGAACATTGGAATGGGTTTCGACACCCAGGGGTGCCATCATCTCGCCAAAGCTCTGCAAGCGTTCAAGGCTGGCGGTCGCGCGAAACCCGACGACGAAATACCCCTTGCCCTGGCGGGATTCGACGACGCCGGTCCGTCTCAGCTCATCGAACGCCTGGCGGGCCGTGACGCGGCTCACCCCGAACTGGTCCATGACCTCGTGTTCGCTGGGCAGTTGCTGGCCGGAGGCGAACTCGCCATTGGCAATCTTCTCAGCAAGCCAATTCCGAATAGTAATGTATTTTAGCGTTCGGCCATGCGGACTAGGGGATTTGCCGCTTGGTTTCAGCTCGGCCATTGGCAACGTCAACCTCCCGTGAGGTAGATGGCTTGGTCCTGGGCCATAATCAAGAGGCGCCACTCACACCAGCCCCGCTTGCGCTAATTCTATTCAGTGCCCAACGCACATTCTTGCGCACGTCGGGGTCCGAGTCGTCATTGTATGGCTCGAGATAACCGCGTCCCGCCGGCGAGGCGATTTCCCCGAGAGCCGCCGCGGTTTCCTTCCGAAGGTTCGGCGCTTGGTCTTCCGCAAGGCCAGGCCCGATCAGTTCGATTGCTTCAGCGATCTTCAAGCGTCCGAGGCCGCGTGTCGCCTTCAATCGAACCTGCCAGTACTCATCAGCCATTGCGGCCATCAACGCCTCGGAAGCTTCCTTGGAGCCTTCGCCCTTGCCGATGGTTTCCGCAGCGATTTCGCGCACCATCCAGTCGGGGTCGCGCATGGCTCGAATGATCGTGTCGACGGCCGTCTTCAATTGTGAGAATGCCAGTGCACTGACCGCGGCACGCCGGACATTCCCATCCTCATCAGTCGTTGCTGCCTTGAGCGCGGGGATAGCTTCTTCAAGCTTCATGAAGCCAATGACGCCGACGGCTTCTGTCCTGACCTTGGCGTCTGAGTCATTGAGAGCATCTAGTGCCGCTTTCAACGTGTCCGGCCGGCGCAGTTCGCGCAGAGCCCTGAGAGCCGCAGCTCTGACGAATGCATTTGCGTGGCCAACGATGGGCAACAATGGGTCGGCGCTGTCGGGGTCCTTCAGTTCCGCCATTGAATGTGCGGCCGCCTGTGCCACGTTTTCGTCGTCGTCGACAATCGCTTTGGCAAGCGCCGCGGCTGCTTCTGCTCCATCATACTCACCAAGTGAAACCGCCGCCTGCGTGCGCACGCCTGCGTCCGCGTCCTCGAGACTCTTGGCGAGCAGCGCAATGGCTGCTGGCTCACCGAAATCCCCAAGCTCCATAACCGCAACCCGCCGCTCGCCGGGATCGTCTGAGGCGAGGCGGTCCTCGAAGTCTTCCAGGTCACCATAGGCTTCAAAAAGTTCGGACATCGTGCGCCTCGTTGTCAGCGGCCAAGAGTTTCACTTGAGTGCTTTATTTTAAGAGATAGGGAATGTTGACCGTAACGGCTTGTGTCGGACAATCAACCTCGCAAGGCATGCAATACCAGCACTCGTCGTAAGCCATGTAGGCCTTGTTCGACATGTCGCTTATTCGCAGGACGTCGAGAGGGCACACATCGACGCACACGCGGCAGCCTTTGTCGGCGATACACTTATCGTTATCGACGACGACGGGAACGGTGGAGGGTTGTTCGGCGAGAGGCATCTTGGTTCACTCCGATAGAAATATGTTCAGGTTGGCCGCCGGGCGGACGTTCCGTTGTGATCCGCCCCGGCGCCATCAATGTCGGTTCGAGTTTCGGTTCACGATGCTGAAGCGGCGACACGCTGCTTGTCGTAAAGGTCCTTCTCGTCTTCTGCGATGGGAACGACATAGTCGGAAACCGCGTGCTTTTCGGAAACCATCTTGCCGTTTTCCTTGCCCAGCAGCGCGTGGCAGAACCAATTCTCGTTGTCCTTTTCCGGATAGTCGGAGCGCAAATGGTAAAGCCCCCAGCGGCTTTCTGTGCGGAACAACGAAGCGTGGGCGGCCATGTCGGCACAGTCGAGTATTGAGGCCGCTTCCAGCGATCTCAACAGTTCGTGCGAATTGCGAACCATCATCCCTTGCTCGAGGTCTTCGCGAACTTCGGCAAATCTCTGCTGCCCAAGATGGTACTTCTTCGTCACCTTCGGCGGCTGCAGGTAGTCATTGACCAGCCGCCGGGTCTTGTACTCGATCTGGTTGGGCGGAATGCCATCTTCGCGCTTCGTTGGCGCCATGACCCGCTCCCGCTCCAACGCGACATCGGCGGCGTCGAAGTCAGCAAGTTCCACATCGTCAGCGTAGCCCATTGCATGCTCACCGGCGATCGCACCGTTGGTGAAGGCGCCGAGCATGTAGTTGTGTGGAACGTTGGCCATATCACCGGCGGCATAAAGCCCTGGCACGGTCGTTCGCGCGAATTCGTCGACGAAAACACCCGAGGCGCTGTGACCGGAACAAAAACCGATTTCGGAGATGTGCATCTCCACCATGTCCTTGGCATAGTCCGTCTTGCGGCCGTCATGGAAGTGGCCACGCGTCGGCCGCTCGACGTTGTGAAGCGTCTTGGAGATCTCTTCGACAGTCTTTTCGTGCAAGTGGTCCATCTTCAAAAAGACCGGCCCTTTGCCGGATTGAAGCTCATTGAAGAACTCCAACATCATCTGGCCCGACCAGTAGTCACACTCGATGAACCGCTCACCCATGTTGTTGGCGGTGTAGGCGCCGAACGGCCCCGCAACGTAGGCGCAAGCCGGCCCATTGTAGTCTTTGATCAGCGGGTTGATTTGGAAACACTCGAGATTGGCGAGCTTGGCGCCGGCATGATAGGCCATGGCGTATCCGTCGCCGGAGTTTGCCGCGTTTTCGTAGGTGCCATACATGTAACCGGAGGTTGGCAGTCCGAGCCGTCCGGCGGCACCCATGCACAAAATGACGGCCTTTGCGCGCACGACCAGGAATTCTCCAGTCCGCGTGTTGACGCCAATGGCTCCTGCAATGCGGCCGTCCTTGGCGGTCAGCAGCCGCGTGGCCATGTAGCGGTTGGAGATGAGCAGCCTCGCGCGTCGCAATTGACGATAGAGCGCACGCTTGACGGTATCTCCGTTTGGCATCGGCAACACGTAAGTGCCGATATGGTGCACCTTCTTGACGTCGAAATCGCCATTCTCGTTTTTCAGGAAGCGAATCCCAAAACTATCCAGTTCTTGGATGATGTCGTAGCAGTTCTCGGCGTACTTCAGGACCGGCTTCTGGTCGACGATACCGTCGTTGGCAATCGTGATTTCCTTCACGTACTGCTCGGGCGTCGCATAGCCGGGGATCACGGCGTTGTTGAGCCCGTCCATGCCCATCGAGATCGCGCCGGAGCGCTTGACGTTCGCTTTCTCCAGCAAAATGACGTTGGCCTTGGGGTTCTTCAGTTTGGCCTTGAGTGCCGCCATCGGCCCGGCCGTTCCGCCGCCAATGACGAGCACGTCGCATTTGACTTCGGAGGTGTCGTCGAGAATCGCATCCATGGTCATCTCACCTGTCCTTCTTCTTGGCGTGCCGACTGCCCGGCGCAGCTGCTCTGAGGTGACGGCGCAATGAACTGCGCCATGCTTGGTCGTTGGGCCAGTTTTTCCAAAAGCGCCCAAGGGTAGACGCCGCGGTCATGCCCGTCGGAAAATGAGAGGTTTACGGCGTAGTTGCCAATGGGCCGAACATGGGTGAGCCGCAGATCAGGATCACCCGACCCGGTAATCCCGTCCATGCGCCGTTTGCGGCCAGCCGCCGACGGGCATTGGGCCCAAAGGGTCTCGGCGGGAATGCGCACGGGCGGCCTGCCGATCCAGATGACGACAAGCGCGCGCCCGTCGTCGTCGAGGGCGACGGTGTTAGGCCTCGTAATACTGTGTAGGGTTCCATTCATGTTGCGAGGATGCGCTTCCCGGCATCCGCACGAAAGCAATTAGTTGTCATCCCCCAAGCAGCTGCACCAGCCGGCGAGCAAGAGCAGCATTATCCCTTCGCCCATGCGTCAAGTTGTTGACGGACACGGCGCTCGAAATGTGAGATTTCACAGCCTGTCGATTTGGAATGGCAGAGACAGGTGATCTCGAATCATGAGCACATACAACGGTTACAATGAGGAGACGGTCCTCAATATCCGCCACTGGACCGAGACCCTCTTTAGCTTCACCTCGACCAGAACGGACTCGTTTCGCTACGAAAACGGACAGTTCACCATGATGGGGCTCGAGGTCGACGGTAAACCTCTAGTCCGCGCGTATTCGATGGTCAGCCCCAACTACGATGAAACCCTTGAGTGGTTCTCCATCAAGGTGCCGGACGGGCCACTGACGTCGCGCCTGCAGCACATCAAGGAAGGCGACCGAATCCTGGTCAGCAAAAAGCCGGTCGGCACTTTGATCGTCGACAACCTGATGCCCGGCAGGACGCTGTACCTGCTCAGCACAGGCACCGGCCTGGCGCCCTTCCTCAGCATCATTCGTGATCCCAACACCTACGAGCGGTTTGAACGGGTCGTGCTGGTTCACGGCTGCCGCATCATCGCGGAACTCGCCTACGGTGAACTCATCACGCGAGACCTGCCTATGCATGAGTACATCGGTGATGAAGTCCGCGAAAAGCTGATCTATTACCCGACAGTCACCCGCGAACCCTTCGAGAACCGTGGCCGCATCACGGATCTCATCACCTCCGGCAAGTTGTTCACCGATATCGGACAGCCCGAACTCAGTTCGCAACACGATCGCGTCATGCTGTGTGGCAACCCTGAATTGATCAGCGACATGCGCACGATTTTGGAAGATCGCGGATTTGAGGAAGGAACCAGCGGTGTGCCGGCCCAATACGTGATCGAAAAAGCATTCGTGGAAAAGTGACGACCGCGGGTCGTGACAGGCCCGCCCAAATAAGAACCGCGCCGGCGGCAGGCACAAGCTTTGCCGCCGGACTTGCGTCTGAAGTGTCGGGACCCCGTAAGCTCTACTTCAGCTTCTTGAAGGCGGCGGCAAAACCCGCCAGCGGCATCTCGACCGTGATTTTTCGTTTTTCCAAATTCGCGAATGTGACCGCCAGATTCTTGCCGGACTGCATCGCCTTGAGGTCTTTGGCCTTGAGCACGGCTGCCGCATAGCAGCCCGCCGAGTCACAGGTCTGGACCGGCAGGGATTGCGCCTTGCCAGCATCAATGCCGAATTGCACACCATCGGGCAGGTACAGTCCGTGCGGCAGGTGCAACAGGGCTGTCCCAGACTTGGCTTTGTCGGCACGCCCCACTGAGACTGTCAATAACCGCTGGCCTGTCTTTCGAAGGGTGATCGTTTGTACAGCCTTGCATTCGAGACCTTTCCCCTGGTCGTTGCAACTGACCGACCAGCCCGGAGGAGAAGTGGCCTCCTT
>JARFQY010000066.1 GCA_029287535.1 Filomicrobium sp. | reverse complement strand
TGGTGTTCGTCTACGCACTTTTGGGCAAGCGGCTGTCCGACAGCATCCTCACGGCTCCCATGCTGTTTCTGTTCGCGGGGTGGGCCTTCCAAGCTCTGGGCCTGGTCGAGCTTGGCCATGGCGCACACGGGCTGTACATCCTCGCGGAAGTCAGCCTTGTGGTTCTGCTGTTTGCAGACGCGGCAGCGATCGATCCTAGACGCTTGTGGAAAGGCGCCGCCATCCCTGCACGAATGCTCATCCTCGGGCTGCCCCTTGCCATCCTTTTGGGCTTCGGCACGGCGTTCGGACTGATGCCAACGTGGCCGTTGTGGGAATTGGCGCTCGTCGCAGCGATCTTGGCGCCTACCGATGCCGCGCTCAGCCAGCCAATCATTACCGACCCACGCGTCCCGGAGCGGATCCGGCGATCGCTGTCGGCCGAGAGCGGGCTCAACGATGGTTTCGCACTCCCATTTGTGATCTTCTTTGGGTGCTTTGCCGTCGGTGGGATCCATGACGAACTGCAAGTGCCTTGGTGGGTCTTTGTCGGCGAACAGGTCGGGCTCGGCGCGCTGGCGGGGGCCGCTGTCGGGTATGGCGGCGGATGGCTGTTGCGCATCGCGCAGGACCGTGGGCTGACATCCGACCGGTTTGGCGGCATTGCGGTCCTTGCACTTGCGGGACTTGCCTATCTTGCCGCTCAGGCAGTCGACGGAAACGGTTTCCTAGCCGCATTCACAGCAGGGCTAGCCTTTGGCGAAGTTCTTCGTGGACGAAGCCACTTCGTGTTCGAATTCATCGAGACCGAGGGCCAGATCCTAGCCGTCCTGTCCTTCTTCGTGATCGGCGCTGTCCTGCTCCCCGCGGGCTTGCCAAACGTGACATGGGCCATGGTTGCCCTTGTATTGGCGAGTCTGTTTCTTGTGCGCCCAGCTGCGATCTGGTTGTCACTACTTGGTGCCGGGGTCCGCCCAGGAGAGAAGCTGTTTTACGGGTGGTTCGGCCCACGCGGGCTGGCCACTGCACTATTTGCGCTTCTGGTCCTTGATGCCTTCGACCTCCTGCAGATACGCGACGAGATCTTGGCTATTGCCGCATTGGCCGTGTTGTTCAGTTCCGTCCTCCATGGATTGACAGCAGCACCTGCCGCGAGGCTGTTCGACAAAAAAGCTGGCGCCGGGGATGTGGCGCCTTAGAGCTCCCTCACAGACACGTGATTGCTTCACGGTGATCTGCCGAATGCGACATTTCCGTTAGCGCAGTGTACCTAACAACATCTCTCAACGGAGACTTCTATGAAAGTTTTGCGCTTAATCGCCGTTCTTACCCTGACGCTTTTCACGGCTTCAGCCGCCAGCGCTGCGGAGAAGGACATTGTAGACACAGCGGCCGGTGCCGGTCAGTTTGAAACGCTTGTTGCCGCAGTTAAGGCGGCCGATCTCGTCGATACGCTCAAGGGCAAAGGCCCCTTCACCGTATTTGCGCCGAATGACGAAGCGTTCAAAAAGCTTCCCGCCGGAACCGTCGAGGATCTGCTGAAGCCGGAAAACAAGGACAAGCTGGTTTCCATCCTGACCTACCACGTCGTACCCGGAAAGATCATGTCGGGCGACATCGCCGGCAAGGAAACTGAGGTTAAGACCGTTCAGGGTGACAAGCTCAGCGTTAATGCCAAGGACGGTGTGATGGTCGACAAGGCCAAAGTCGTAAAGGCTGATATCGTTACATCGAACGGTGTCATCCACGTCATCGACACGGTCGTAATGCCCAACTAAGTTCGGCTAACATTCGATGAATGAAGCGGGCTGCGGCTTATCGCCGGAGCCCGTTTCTTTTTTACCAGCGCCAAGGACGGGTCACCCGCCGCCACGTTCGTCGAACTGGACGACGCACCGACCGGCGTACGACGCGGCGATTAACAACTCGGGCACGGCGCCAGCGCACTTTCTTCGACAAGAGGCGCAGGTGCGGCCGCTGGCACGGCAGCCGACGCAACGGCCGCTCCAGCAGATGCCGCCTCAGCCCTATTGGGGGCAACGGCCGCCGCAACCAGAAACCCAAATCCAACAAGGCCAATAGTCAATTTTCGCATCTTGTCCCCCCAACACTTGGTCAATCTATCTAACGTCCGCTCGACAGCTTCAGGAAAAGCGTGCCTTCATACATGTTGGCACTCTTTCACGGATTCTCGAGATCAGCAGACTTGCCGGTGCCTTCGGCGTCGGCTTCCGAACCCATCCGAGCGGCGCCACTAGCCGTCACGCTTCCGCAGCTCATCCACGCTCCACGGTCCGCCGCCTGCGAAGGCGATATAAAGAAAGATGAAGCAGTAGAGGATGGCGGCATCGCCCCCGTTTTGCAGCGGATAGATGCTCTGGGGTGCATGGAACTGCCAGTAGGCCACTGCCATCATGCCAGAAAGGATGAAGGCCGTGGGCCGCGTGAAGAGGCCGAGGACGAGCAAGATACCGCCGATGATCTCCAACCACCCGCCGATCCACATCTGAGACATAAACTCAGGTGCCCCGCGTTCTGTCGCCGGAAAATTGAAAATCTTGGCCGTCCCGTGCGCCATGAAGATCAGCGCGGAGACAATGCGCACGATGCTTAGAATGCGCGGAGCCCACTCAGTTTGAAGTTTGTCGGCCATATTAGCGTTCCCTCCCAAGAATTACATGCGAACTCCTGCGAGCTTAGCCCGCAGAAGTCAGTCCGTCATGTCATGAGGGTATGAGAAGTTGGCAACCCAGAATATGAAAAAAGGGGAGCTCAAAGGGCTCCCCTTTCACATTTGTTCGTGTCGCCGCGCGTTTCGCGCGACCGCCCGCGGTGCTAGGCGGCTGCCGTCACGCGTGTCGGAACTTCGGCGACGGTCTTGAGGATCTGAGACGCAATGGCGTAGGGATCGCCCTGCGAATTCGGACGACGATCCTCCAGATAGCCTCTATAGCCGTTCCTGACGAAACTATGCGGCACGCGGATGGAAGCGCCACGGTCGGCAACGCCATAGGAAAACTTGTTCCATGGTGCGGTCTCGTGCTTGCCAGTCAGACGCATATGGTTGTCTGGACCGTAAACGGCGATGTGGTCCTCAAGGTTCTTCTCAAACTGAGCCATGAGCGCCTTGAAGTACTCTTCGCCGCCAACTTCACGCAGATAGGCGGTGGAGAAGTTCGCGTGCATTCCTGAGCCGTTCCAGTCAGTGTCGCCGAGCGGTTTACAGTGATACTCGATATCGACACCGTATTTCTCAGTCAGGCGCTCGAGTAGGTAGCGCGCCATCCACATTTCATCGGCAGCTTTTTTGGAGCCCTTGCCGAAGATCTGGAACTCCCACTGGCCTTTGGCCACTTCGGCATTGATGCCCTCGTGGTTGATGCCGCACTCGAGGCACAGATCGAGATGCTCCTCAACGATCTGGCGCGCGATCGAACCGACCTGGCTGTGGCCGACACCGGTGTAGTATTTGCCCTGCGGCTCCGGAAAACCGTTATCAGGGAAGCCGAGCGGGCGGCCTTCTTTGTAGAAGAAGTACTCCTGCTCGAAACCGAACCACGCGCCTTCATCGTCAAGAATGGTCGCGCGCTTGTTCGACTCGTGCGGCGTGCCGTCCGGGTTCATCACCTCGCACAGAACAAGTGCGCCATTGGTACGAGATGGATCTTCGAAAATGCGTACTGGCTTCAAGACGCAATCGGAGTTGCTGCCATCGGCCTGCAACGTTGAGCTGCCATCAAAGCCCCATTCCGGGAGCTGCTCCAGTGTTGGAAAGCTATCGTACTCTTTGATCTGGGTCTTGCCGCGCAGGTTAGGCACGGGCGTATAGCCATCCAGCCAAATGTACTCGAGCTTAAACTTGGTCATTGTGAGTCCTTCTGAGTTAATCGACAGTTCGGATGAATCCCACCATGGCCGCGAGAGGCTAGCGGCCGTTAGTACTCAAAAGCACTTTTTGTGCCAGTGCGAACGTCGTGCGCACGCGCAACGGATCAGACCGCCGTGCAAGCCGAAGGTGCGCGACTCTAGATCTTTTTATGTATCCTTATCAGCTGCTTAGTAACGCGCCGCCTGCTGACTCTTTTCTGCATCGGTTCAGCAAGCAGAGGGTTGGCTCGATGGTGCGAGCTCATGCCACGCAATAGAGCAGAAGCGGCGCTGCTCAAATGTTCGCCACTTCGCGATTATTTTGTGCAAGCCACGCCACGGTTTCGATATAGGTGAGCCAAGGTGTGTCGCGGCGATTCTTCCGCAAGGCATACATGACAATGGAGGAAACCATGACGGCAAACGCGCACGGGAGGACGGCAAAAATTATTCCCTTTCCGAAAGGTGGCCGCTCGGGATTGAGTGGCGAGCAGCAGGGCGTTCACGCGGCTGAGGATCTTCTGGAGTCAATGCGCGTCGCCTATGTGGACTACGGGAGCGGCTCCTATCACGAGGCGGCCATTCAAGACGCACGGCAGCATTCCCACGAGCAGTGACGGGTAACAATTAGCCCCGTCACTGAGGGAGCCCGCCCAAGACTAGCCGCAGCCGTTTCTTTTGAGGCAAAGGGCCCCATACAGATTGTCGAGACATTCAGATTCTTGCGGAGCGCAAAACGTGCGGTTTACGCGGCTCCATCTGCGCGAACATCGACAGCATGGGTTCGTCGGTCAGCCTTACCTCTTCAAAGTCACCAAAGCCATTGAAGCGGTTTGCGAGCACGCGGCCATACGCGCCGACTTGGCCAATCTCTAGGTAATCACCCTCCCCGACAGCATCAGGCAAAACGAATGGCCCCGGCAGATAATCGGCGCTGTCGCAAGTTGGACCGTAGCAGCTGAAAGCTGTCTCTGCCGCCCCAACATCTTCGCGGTCGGGAGTGACACAGCGGACGGGGAACCGAAAACCAGAATAAGCGGCATCGAACAGAGAGCCAAAGGCGCCATCATTGATATAGAGCGCATTTCCACGGCGCGCATCAACGCGCACAATCACGGCCTCGGCCTCGGCAACTAGCGCGCGCCCCGGCTCGCACAACAATTCGCAAGCGTGCTTGACCACTAACACATTCGCGGCCTTAGCAATCTCGCCGATATAACAATCGAGACCCGGCGGGTCTGAATGTGGATAGCGCGCTGGGAAGCCGCCGCCAAGATTGACTGCATCCACCATGACACCGGACGCGACGATAAGTTGCCCAACTTGGTTCAGCGCTTCCCCAAATGCAGCTGGAACCACAGCCTGCGACCCAACGTGGAAGGCTATGCCAAGGCGTGCTGCATGCTGGCGCGCTCTCAAGAGAAGAGAAGGCACCTCTTCAGCGCTGGCCCCATACTTTCCTTCCAGCGGGATAAGACTGTGTGTGTTGGGATAGGCAATCCGCAAGAAGAGCGTCAAGTCCTCCGCTCCGCCCGTCGCCACGAGTATCTTGCCCAGTTCATCGTGAGAGTCGAAGGCGAAACACCGCGCGCCAAACTCGTAATAGGCCCGCGCGATGGCTCCGCGCGACTTTATTGGGTTCATGTAATAAAGCTCTGCGCCCTCGATGGATTTGACGCGCTCGATCTCGGCGAGCGAGGCGACGTCAAAACCGCGAATGCCGGCTGCAGCCACAGCATCGAGAATAGGTTGCGAGTCATTGGCCTTGGTTGCGTAAAGCACGCGCCCCGGGAAGTTATCGAGAAACCATTTTGTCGCGCGGGTCGCCGCGTGGGGCCTAAACGCCAAGACGGGGCGCTCCGGGCGATGATGCCGAAGATAGTCTTCCGCACAGGAAAACACTTTCATTTGAAAATCTCATCCCGCGAAGGTGCCGGGCCGCCACAGCAAGCGAGCCCTTACCGGATAACCTCTATATGAGGCGCCAGGCCAAGCGCCTTTAGCCCGTCTTCGGGGCCCAAGTCGTCAGGCCAAGCAGCCCTGCGTATTTGGTCCATGCAGCCTTGTAAAGCCGTTTCGGCACCTCACGCCTAGCCTTGCTTAGCGCTGTCGGAGGTACGCTTCGGGGCCTTCAACACGGCCGCTCCAGCACTTGAGAGTTCTGGACTTTGCAGCAGCCCAAATGTCTTCTGCGCGGCGAGGCGCACCATTGCAGCCGTGTAAGCATGGAGTTCGGCGCTATCGACTGCTCCGTCCCCATTGCCGACGGGCGCAAGATCTGCGTTGCCAGAGAGGCCTTCAATCAGATAGCGCGTGAACAGACCA
>JARFQY010000057.1 GCA_029287535.1 Filomicrobium sp. | reverse complement strand
AGGCTCATCCATCTCTCCATCACCGCAGAAGACCCAGACATGCCGGTTGGACGTGTCCGCAAGTCCACGGCAATGCAGGTACTTCAGGAATCGTGCCTGATAGATCGCCATGATTGGGCCTAGACCCATCGAAACCGTTGGGAACTGCCAGAAATCAGGCATCAACCACGGATGCGGATAGGAGGAGATACCGTGTCCATCCGCCTCCTGGCGGAAGTTGAGCAGCTGCTCTTCGGTCAGGCGGCCCTCGACAAAAGCCCGCGCGTAGATACCCGGCGCCGAATGCCCCTGTACGAAAATGAGATCACCACCGTGGCCCTCATGCGGCGCGTTCCAGAAATGCGTGAAACCGGTCGCGTAGAGCGTCGCTGCCGATTGGAAGGAGGCGATATGGCCGCCGAGTTCCGAAGACTCCTTGTTGGCCTTCAGGACAATCGCTGCTGCATTCCAACGAATCGCCGCGCGGACGCGGTTTTCCAGTTCGCGATTCCCGGGATAGGGCGGCTGTTCGCTCACCGGGATCGTATTGATATACGCCGTATTCGCTGCGAATGGCAGGTTGGCACCAGCCAGCCTTGCGGTCGCCACGACATGTTCCAGGATGTCATCAGCGCGCCCGGTCCCCTCGAAGGCTATCACCGAATTGATCGCGTCGACCCACTCGGCTGTTTCCGCTGGATCCGTTTCGTACTGGTTCGTCATGGGAAAGTCCTTATGCGGGCATCGACAGGACGTGACCGATGTCGGCTCGATCATCCTGGCTATATTGACCTATAGTGCTGCCCTGGCTCAACGGTAATACGGGTGCACCGAACGCAATCCTGTTATGCAGTTCAAGCACGAAGCACCAAACTCATGAAAAGAATAGACTAATCAGTAGGTTTAGTCTTTCGGCTGATGCGCTGCTGGATTCGGGAAGATGGCAGCTCTCAGTCTCCCATACGAGACTGAGCGGACAGCGAGCGTTCCGGAAGATAGGAGCGGACCTTCGGCACAAAGCCTTTGGAATGCGCGCGCTGCATTCCCTCCCAGTAATCCACCGACATGAGCTCGGCATTTGCTTCTCGAAAATGCCGGCGCAGTTCCGGATCATCGATGCGCAACCCCACGAGCATCTCCTCGGGCAGGAATATGGTCCCCGTCTCAAAAAACCAATCGGGAATGTCTTCTTCGCCGTCGATCCGCCCAAGGTTGGTGCGAACTTTCACCCCGCTCAACGGTTCTACGGCGTCATAGTCAAACAGATAAATCTTGCCGATCCGGCTGACTCCGTAGTTGCGGGCGTCGAGATCCTTATTGAAGATGTTCGCCGCCGCATTGTTTTGAATGCAAATCCCCAGTTCCTCAATGGCCCGCTTACCGGTCTCGGCGTCGGCGCCTTTGAGGAACACGGGCAGTGGCACGAGTTTCATCTGCACGATGAGGTGCCGAAACAGGACGTAGCGGTGTAGAATCTTGACCGACCCCGGCGCCGCCTCGGCAAACTCCTTGAGGAGTTCGGGCGCGAACCATGAGCGCTCCAGGCGGACGTTCGAATACATAACGTTGTCCAGCATAGAGCCCGCCCGATCCATATCGTGGACGAGGTCATACTTCTGAAGCACTGAATCGGGGCCGTCGAACGCATCCCACTTGTAGCCTTCCGCCGGCGTGTCGCGAATGACCTTGAGCACGTAGCGCGACGACGGCATCGAAAATCCAATCGCCACCGTCCCCCTTGAGCCGACAGCGAAATCGAGCATTTCCTGGGTCCGGTTGTGCTCGGCCAACAATTCGCGCATCACCGCGACCTTGCCGACGTGATTGAATCCGATGGTTGAGTAGTGCAGTCCCAGAGGCCGCTTCGGCATCAACTCATGCAGAAACCGCGCGAGCTGATGGTAGGCGTACTCGGTGACGTGGAAATTCGCCAGCGCCGAGGAGAAGATCCGGTGGATCTCGTCGGATTTTGTGATCAGTGCATCGGCGTAGATGCCGTTCTTGTCGTTCAGCAGCGCGATCACAACCGGCAGGAATTCGCGATTTGCCGCGTTGCCATCAGCGGCACCGTGAGCACCGTTTTTTTTCTTGTACCAGACGCGACCGGCCAAATAGGCCCCGCGGTTACGAAAAAAACCGGCATTGATGAACTCAAGCGCACACGGGCTGTCAACGATGGCGCCGCGTTTCTCCAATTCAGCGTTGAGACGGTCGGCAAGCAGCGCCGCATCCGCGTGCAGATCCCGAAACGGCGCTCTGAAGTCCGGAACGGTCAGCACATGCGCCATCGCACCCGCGCTCACCGTACCTGAAGCCGGAAACGTCAGCGTCACTTCATTGCTGACATCGAACTCCGGGCCGTCCGCCTGACGCCCCGCATGGTAGGCCACCGGCGCCCATTCCCCCTGCCGGACGACGCGCCGGGTGGTCCGCAGGAAGGCGAACGCCAGATCAGCCTCGTAGCGTCCGTGGATGTAGTCGAGATAAGCCGCCTCGATTTCAACCCAGAAGCCGCGAACGTCGGGAATATTGCTGGGCCATCTCTCGTGCAGCATTGGAATCACGGCATTGAGATAGCGGCCATAGATGGTCAGCCGCTCAACGCTCAGCTTGAACGTCTCGGGCCAATTGCGCTCCTCGAACAGTCGCTGATACGCGAACGGTATTTCACGCGAGCGCTTGTAGTAGTTGTCGAAGATGGTCAGGATCGCACGCGCGATAAGCTCGGCACGCGTGCGACGGGGGAGCTTCGGGTCGAGGCGGTCGAGGTAACGGGTCGCGCGCCGTAAGGCGCCTTCCATTGCTTCGTCAATCGGTTCAACGGCCTCTACCGACACGACGCACCCTCGTTACTCTGCCGCCTCTGCTGGCTCGCCTACGTCGGCTTTTTCAACCCGCGCCGCGCAATACTTGAACTCCGGGATCTTCCCGAGCGGGTCAAGTTGCGGGTTGGTCAACATGTTGGCCGAGGCTTCCGCGAAGCAGAATGGAACGAAAACCATACCTTCCGGCACATCTCGTTCGGCCCGGGACTTCAACCGGATCGAGCCGCGCCGCGTGTCGACGTTGACAAAGTCGCCGGGCTTCAACCCGAGTTTCGCGATGTCGCGTGGATTGAGGCTCGCGATCGCTTCTGGCTCGAGCGCATCGAGATTGCTCGCCCGCCGCGTCATTGAGCCGGTGTGCCAGTGCTCCAGGAGACGGCCGGTCGTGAGCACCATGGGATAATGCTCATCGGGCAGCTCATCGGGAGGCAGCAATTGCGCCGGGACGATCTTCGCACGGCCGGATTTCGTCGGGAACGACGTTGAAAAGATGATCTCATTGCCAGGCTTGTTAGGATCATCGCAAGGATAGGTAACCGACTCCTCCCTCAGCAGTCGCTCCCACGTTATGTTGTCGAGCGACGGCATGACCGAGGCCATTTCGGTATAGATTTCGCCAACGTCCTTGTAGTCCCAATCAAGACCGACCTTCTGCGCTAGCTGCTGAACGAGTTCCCAGTCCTGGCGCGCGTCCCCGGGCGGACTGACAACCGGACGGGCAAGCTGCACCTGCCGGTTGGTGTTTGTGAAGGTGCCCCACTTTTCAGCGTGCGCGGATGCCGGCAGTACCACGTCGGCATGCCAGGCGGTTTCCGTGACAAAGAGATCCTGAACAACCAGGTGGTCGAGCGCCGCAATGGCTTCGCGGGCATGCTGCACGTCCGGATCCGACATCGCCGGGTTTTCGCCCAAGATGTACATGGCACGAATATCACCGGCGTGGATCGCCTTCATGATCTCCACCACGGTCAGACCGCGTTTCGGATCGAGCGGCCGGCCCCATAGCCGTTCGAACTTGGCATGCACGGCCGGGTCCTCGACCGAAATGTAGTCGGGATAGACCATCGGAATGAGGCCCGCGTCGGAAGCCCCTTGCACGTTGTTTTGCCCGCGCAGCGGATGCAGTCCGGTGCCAGGCCGGCCGATTTGCCCGGTCACCAACGCCAGTGAGATGAGGCAGCGAGAATTGTCCGTTCCATGCGTGTGCTGCGAGATTCCCATCCCCCAGAAGATGAGCGAACGTTCGGATCGTGCATAAACAAGCGCAACTTCACGGATCGTCGCGGCATCGATCCCGCATACCGGCGCCATGGCTTCAGGCGTGAAGTCGGCGACACGCTGTTTCAGATCCTCATAACCCTCGGTATGCGCCTGCACATACTGGATATCGACCATGCCCTCCGTAATGATGACGTTCAGCATGGCGTTCAGCAACGCAACGTCGGTGCCGGGTTTGAACTGCAGCATGTGTGAAGCGTAACGACCGAGGCCACCGCCATGTCCGCGCGGATCCATGATGATCAGTTTGGCCCCGCGGGACGCGGCATCCTTGAGGTAGGTGGCCGCCACCGGGTGGTTCTGGTTCGGCCGCGCACCGATGACGATCATGCAATCGCTTTGCTCGGCGGCCATGAATGGAGCCGTCACCGCACCGGAATTGAGGCCTTCCATCAGCGCGGCGACTGAAGAGGCATGGCACAATCTGGTGCAATGATCGACGTTGTTGGTGCCGAAGCCTTGCCGGATCAGCTTCTGGAAGAGATAGGCTTCCTCGTTGGAACCCTTGGCCGAACCGAATCCAGCAATCCCCGCACCACCCAACTTATCGTGAACTTTCTTCAGACCGGAAGCGGCAAAGTCGATGGCTTCGTCCCAGCTTGCCTCGCGGAAGACGTCTTTGATGTCCTCCTTGCGAAGCTGCATGTTGGCATCCTTCGCCACGCCCTCGCGCCGAATAAGCGGCTTTGTCAGACGGTCGGGATGGTGAATGTAGTCGAAGCCGAACCGCCCCTTGACGCACAACCGGTTCTCGTTGGCTGGACCGTCACGACCGTCAACATAAAGGATCTTGTTGTCCTTGACGTGCACCCGCGTCTGGCAACCCACACCGCAATAGGGGCAAAGCGTATCGACGCTCTTGTCTTCGAATTGGACGCGCTTGCCTTTGGCATCAAGGAGATTGGCTTCCATCAACGCGCCAGTCGGACAGGCCTGCACGCATTCTCCGCAGGCCACACAGGTCGACAGGCCCATACCGATGTCAAAGTCGAACACCGGCCGCGCCCCATGCCCGCGATACCCCATACCAATCACATCGTTGTGCTGCACTTCGCGGCAGGCCCGCACGCACAAGCCGCAATTGATGCAGGCATCGAGATTGACGGCGATGGCCGCATGGGTTGAATCAGGCTCCGGTCGCTCACCCTTGGGATAGCGGCTCTTCGTGGAGACACCCATCTCGTCGATCCACGACCAGAACGCCGACGCAGGGTCATGGCTTTCCTCGCGGGCCGGCTGATCGGCAAGCAGCAGCTCAAAGACCATCTCACGAGACTTCTTGGCCCGTTCGCTGGCGGACTTGACCTTCATTCCTTCAGCGACCACGCGCTGGCATGAAGCAGCCAGCACGCGCTCGCCTTCGACCTCGACCATGCAGGCCCGGCAGTTGCCGTCGGCGCGATAGCCCGGTTCCGGCAGCCAGCATAGATGCGGGATCGAGGTCCCTTCACGTTTCGCGACCTGCCAGATCGTTTCACCCGCTTCGGCCTCTACCGTCCGACCATCGAGCTCAAAAGTGATCTTGTCCGTCATCAACGCCCTCGGCTGTCATGTTCCAATCGGTTTCAAACTCCGCTCCGCCACTGCCGCGGCGCGGCTAGGTACCCGCTATTTAAGGTCCTCAGGAAAATACTTGATGACGCTCATCAGCGGGTTCGCGGCGGCCTGCCCAAGCCCACAAATCGAAGCGTCTGCCATCACCGTGGAGAGATCCTCCAACAGCGGCCCATCCCAGCTTTCCTGGCTCATCAACTGAACGGCCTTTTCCGTTCCGTTGCGGCACGGCGTGCATTGACCGCAGCTCTCATCCTCGAAAAAGCGCATGAGGTTCAGCGCCACGGCTTTCATGTCGTCTTTGTCCGACAGAATCACAACGGCATGACTGCCAACAAAACAGCCGTACTTCTCAAGCTGCCCGAAATCGAGCGGAAGGTCGCCCTTCGATGCCGGCAGGATACCACCCGATGCGCCGCCAGGCAGATAGCCTTTGAATTCGTGCCCGTCGAGCATGCCGCCGCACAGCTCGATGAGGTCCTGCACCGTCGATCCTGCTGCGGTCAGCACCACACCGGGATTCTTGACCCGGCCGGATACCGAATAGGAGCGAAGCCCCTTGGCACCGTTCGTGCCTTGCGAGGCAAACCACTCTGGGCCCTTTTCGATGATCTGAGGAATCCAGTAGAGGGTTTCGACATTGTTAACCAAAGTTGGCCGGTCGAAGATGCCGACTTGCGCGACGTAGGGTGGCCGATGCCGGGGCAGTCCGCGCTTACCCTCGATCGACTCGATCATCGCGCTTTCTTCACCACAGATGTAAGCGCCCGCCCCACGGCGGACACTAATCTCGGTGTCGGGAACAAGTCCGGCTGCTCGCAGCTTGGGTATCTCATCATTAAGAATCTTGATCACTGCGGGATACTCATCCCGCATATAAATGAAAACTTCTTCGGCTTCGACCGCCCAGGCGGCAATCAGCATTCCCTCTAGGAACTGATGCGGGCGGGTTTCCAGATAATGCCGGTCCTTGAACGTCCCTGGCTCACCCTCATCGCCATTGACTGCCATCATGCGTGGCCCTTTTTCGGCCCGCACGAAGGTCCATTTGCGGCCTGTTGGGAAGCCGGCGCCGCCTAGCCCTCGAAGGCCGCCATCTGACAGCTTTGCGATCACGTCATCGACGGCAATCTCTCCCGCCAGACAGCCGCGAAGCAACTTGTAGCCGCCGCCTTCGATGTAATCGCCTAGCGTTTGAT
>JARFQY010000368.1 GCA_029287535.1 Filomicrobium sp. | reverse complement strand
GATCGGTAACGTATCGGCGGAAATTGCTCGTATCGGTGCTGGTTTGAAAGCCGATGACGTCATAGGAGAACAGCGCCCTGGCCAGCCACTCTTGCTCTGGTACGGCCAGGAAGATATCCGGCGGAGGAAATGGAATGTGCAGGAAGAAGCCGATCCGCTGGCTGACACCGAGCGCGCGCAGTTCAGCCGCCAGGTGGATAAGATGGTAATCATGCACCCAAATGAGATCGTCCGGCTCCAAGAGAGCGGCCAGCGACTGGGCGTAGTGCTGGTTGACGCGCCGGTAGCCCTCGATGGATTTCGGGTCGATCCTTCCAAGGTCAAGCCGATAGTGGAAGCAGGGCCATAGGATGTTGTTGGAAAAGCCCAGGTAGTACTCATCGTAATCCCGCTGGGTCAGCGGCAGCGTCGCCAGGCGCACGGGACCATGCTGCGTCAGATTCAGGCCTGGGTTGGTGTCGTTGCTGACAACTTTGCCATCCCATCCAAACCACAAACCTCGCCGCTCGCTGAGGGCATCCGCCAACGCCACCGCCAGCCCACCGGATTGCACCGCCTTTGCGAGATCGGCTACTCGGTTGGACGCGACGATCAGGCGGCTCATGTCGTCGCCTCCCAGGTGTCGGACAAACGCATGGCGCCGTTGATGATGCCGACCATTGAGTAAGTCTGCGGGAAGTTCCCCCAAAGGGCTCTATCTTCAAACGCGGTATCCTCGGACATTAACCCCAGCGGATTGCGCACGGCCAGCAACTCCTCGAAGATCTCGCGTGCCCGCTCGCGTTGGCCCGTCTTGGCAAGCGCGTCGACCCGCCAGAAGGCGCAGATGTTGAATGTTGTTTCCGGCACGCCGAAATCGTCGGCCTCTTCGTAGCGCATCATGAACGGGCCACGGCCGAGCGTCTTTTCAAGCTGCCTTACGGTTGAAACATAGCGCTCATCCATCGGATCGATGAATCCCACTTCGCTCATCAACAGCACACTCGCATCGAGCGTCGAGCCGCCGAAGCTCTCCACGAACGCCTGCCTGTCGTCGGACCAGGCTTCCTTCAAGATGACGGCTTTGATCCCGGCCGCGCGTTCCTGCCAGAACACCGCCCTGTCGGCGAAACCCAGTTGCGCGGCGATCTTGGCAAGGCGGTCGCAGCCCGCCCAGCACATCAGGCTTGATGATGTGTGCACCCGCGCTCGCGATCTCAGTTCCCAGAGGCCGGCATCTGGTTGGGCGTGCAACCTATAGGCCATCTCACCAACGCCCTCAAGCCGCTGAAACTCGGTCTGTCCTACTTCCAGGAAAAGCCGTTTGTCGAAAAAGGCCTGCGAAGCGCCAAGAATGATGTTGCCGTAGGTGTCGTGTTGATCGTGTTCGTGCGCCTGATTGCCAACGCGCACGGGGCCCATGCCTCTGTACCCGGCGAGGTTCTCAGCGATGCCCTCGGTGAGCTGTGCTTCCAGGCCGATACCGTAGACAGGCTGGATCCGCCCACCTTCGGTCATCGCCACGACATTCATGATCCAGCGCACATAGTTTTCCATGGTGCGCATCGCCGCCAATGAGTTGAGCGCCCGCACAACGAAGAAGGCATCGCGCACCCAGCAGAAACGGTAGTCCCAATTCCGGCCCGAGTTCGGCGCCTCCGGTATGCTCGTGGTCATCGCGGCCACGACGGCTCCGGTCGGTTCGTAGCTGCACAGTTTCAGTGTAATCGCCGCCCGCGTCACAGCTTCTTGCCATTCGAACGGTAGTGCCAGCCGGTGTGACCAGTTGCGCCAGTAGGACGTTGTCCGTTCCTCGAAGTTCTTGGCGGTTTGGTAGACGCCTTCGCTCAGCGTTTCGTCGGGTCCAAAAACGAGGTTGATTTCATCGTCCAGGATGAACGGAGTCTCGTTGCGCACATAGTCGATGGGAGCATCGGTCGTTAAACGCAGAGTCTGACCGTCACCGGTGTAACGGATATGGTTGGAGCCAAATGTCTGGACGGGAGTTCGCGCGCCGTTGTCGAACCGCGGCCGCACCTTGATGCTGATGCGCGGGCTACCCTCGATGGGCCGTACCCGCCGCACCAGCATTTGCGGTCGGAAGGAGCGGTCGCGCCATTTGAAGCGCGGCACGAAGTCGATGATTTCGATCGCCCCGGACCGCCCTTCGAGGACCGTCTTCAGCACCGCCGTGTTGGGCAGATATGTTTGCGTGCTGCTGACCAGATCTTCCAGTTCGATAGCGTAGACACCGTCGCCGTTGTCGTCGCCGCCGTTGCTGAGCAGGCCGTGGAACACCGGGTCACCGTCGAAGCGCGGGAAGCAGCACCACACGACGCGCCCGCGCTTATCGACAAGGGCACCAATGCAGCAGTTGCCAATGAGGCCGAGATCAAGTCCGTTCAACGTTTTCCCCCCGTCTCAAGTCGCTCGGCACTCTTCTCAAGCCAGCTCAAGAAGTCGGCCGTAGTTTCGGCCCGGTATTGGGCAAGCGTCGGCCCGTTGCCGACTTTGATGGAGATTCCGTCAAGAGAATTGACCTGTCGAAATGCGTCTTCGTCGGTCACATCATCACCCGCGAAAACAGGAGTGCGCCCGGCAAAAGGCTGCTCCGACATGAAATCGATAAGCGCTGTGCCTTTATCCGTGCCGGCCGGTTTGGCCTCCAGGACCATCTTCCCACGCTTGAGTTCGATACCGGGTGTGTCATCGACCGCAACTTCAAAGGCAGCCAGGCAGGCCGCTTCCAATTCCGGCCGAGCGCGATAGTGCAGCGCCAGGCTACCTGCCTTGCGCTCCAACATGAGGCCTTGTTCCGCGTCGATAAGCGGACGCAGCCGTTCCTCTGCCTCTTGCACGAAATCCGAGTTGTCCGGAGCAGAGCTTAAATGGCCCGACGCGTTGCGCCGCGCCAGTCCGTGTACTCCGGCGACGGGCAACCGCAAGGGCGCGAGAAAACCGTCAATCGCGGCGATTTCCCGCCCCGTTATGATCGCGAGCGCGCCGCCGAGCTGTTCTGTCAACACAACCAACGCATGTCGGGTTGCTTCGCCGAGGACGACGGCCTCGGGATGTTCTGCGATTTCGACCAGCGTTCCATCGAAATCGAGAAACAAGGCAACGTCTTGCGAGCTGAGGGGGTCCGGCAGGGTCATCGTTTTCCACGAAGCGTTTGGCACGAAGCGTGGAGTTTAGTCCGCCTCCTCGCGCTTTGGCTAATAGAGCCTGTTCCGTCCAAATGGAACCGTTGTGGAATGCGGATTTGTTCTCGTCCTGCGGTAATTGGGGAAACTGCCTCAGTCGCAGCGTGCAAGCCCGTTGATTGTTTCCCTCAGCATGGCAACCGCGAGCCAGGCCAACCTGCGAGACCTGAAGCTCGGTTCGTCAACAAAGAGCGCAAGTTGACGCCCCGTTGCGCACAATCTATCTACTCTGGCGTGATCTGCATCCAATTTAGATACAATGCCCCATGGATAAGCTCGAAGCCATGCACGCCTTCACCAAGGTTGTGGCGCTCGGCAGTTACGCCGAAGCCGGCCGCAAGCTTGGGCTCACGCGTTCCGCCGTCAGCAAGGGTGTCATGGAGCTCGAACAGATCCTCGGCGCGCGCCTTCTTGACCGAACCACCCGAAAGGTCAGCCCGACGGAGGCAGGCCTGGCCTACTATGAGCGCTGCCTCGAAATCATCGCCCAGATCGAGGAGACCGAATTGCAGGTCTCTCGCCTGCACGATGAACCGAAAGGTGTTCTCAAGATCAACGCGCCAATGTCGTTTGGAGCCCTCTATCTGGGCGCCGCGATCGCTGATTTCATGGCGGACTTTCCTGATCTGAAAGTCGAGATGACACTGAGCGACCGCTTCATCGACCCTATCGAGGAAGGTGTCGATGTGACCGTCCGTATCGCTGCCTTGGAAGATTCAAGTCTCATCGCCCGCAGGCTTGCCCCGTGCCGCCGCGTGCTCGCAGCGTCGCCGGACTATATTGCTCGCCACGGTGCGCCCTCCGATCCCTCCGAGCTCTCGGGCCACGAATGCCTCAACTACGGGCACACGACGCTGCTGCAGCGCTGGCAGCTTACCCACGACGGCGAAAAGGTGAGTGTGCCCATCTCCTCACGCTTGTGCTCGAACAACGGCGACATCTTGAGGATGGCCGCGCTAGCTGGCCAGGGTATTGCCAACCTGCCGACGTTTCTCATTGGTCCAGATATCAAAGCAGGGAAGCTGCAGATCGTTTTGCCGGACCATCCGCCCGGCGAGCTTGGCATCTACGCCCTGTATGCACCTAACCGCTATCTCGCCGCCAAGACGAGACTGCTGATTGATTTCCTGGCCGCGAGATTCGGTCCGAACCCGGAGTGGGACGAGCTTGACTGAACATCGGCATCCCGCCCCGCAGCGCTTGGGTGTCACGCGCTTTCGTCGTTGAGCTCCAAAGAACGCGAAACGGCGAGCCATGATGGCCCGCCGTTCGAAGACGTGAAGGGAAGTGGTTTTCTTAGCGCAGGCGAGCGGCGCGGCGGCGAACTTCTGCTCTGGAGACATAACCTGCCTTGACCAGCGCATTGACGCAGCTGCGTGACAGCTTCGGCCCGTTTGCGCGCATGCAGCGGCGAACACCGGGGCTGCTTGGCGAGTGTGAGCTGCAGTAGGAAAGGTAGTCGCCCATGCAAGCATACTTAACTGAGCTGCTGACGGCGAAGGCCTGACTGGAGGTTGCAGCGACGATGGCGACGGTGAGTGCGGTAACGAGTGTCTTTTTCATGGAGCCTGCTCCCGAGTACTTATTTGAACTGGTCGGTGGCGTTTGTTCGCCGTTTGATGAGCTCACTATGCGGGAGAAGCTCAAATCGAGCTGTTCCGAACGTCACAGTCCAATGAATTTGTTGAACAAAACGATTTGACGGCCGGATGCCGGCATTCTGGCGGGCGATGGCTATGGTTAATACGCCGCCACGCCAAACGCCGGTGCGCATGCCCTTGAGCTGCAACCGACATGCAACACGCGGGAGCGCTTTGCTTCTGCGCGCCCGGCCTTCACGCGAATCGCTGCATCATGGTGCCCGCACTGAAACTCGGTGGGTACAGTGTCTGGGCAACAAGCAGCACGCGGGCTCTTATGATCGAGGGGATGGTAACTGGGCTGGTCGTCTTGGCGCTGGGCCTCATCGCCGTCTTTTGCATGGAGATGATCTAGGCTTCGCACCGGCAGGGCTGCTTTTTTGTGGATGAGTGAACTTTGTCGTTAATGCTGTCTCCGACTCACCCCAGTTTTCGCACAGTGATATCAACCGGGCGAAGAACATGCTGAAATCGCTGCTGATGCTAATCGGACTCTGGGCCATAACTTTGATGACGTGGGCTGCCGGCCTCGGGATCATCGGCACTTACATGGGCAGCGAGTTGCCCTCAGGTTTGGCCGGCACACCCCCTTCGACCTACATTCTCCTTGCCTTGATCATCGCCTGGCTGACGCGTCTGACGCTGAAGAAATCAATGGACTTGGTGCGAAGTTAGGTTGGCGCATGACCGTTGCGGGCCCGTTCCGCCGCCAAGCATCCGCGTCTCACTGGCGTGATGATCGATAGCCGGTTCCAGTTCGTTTACTTCAATTGTTAGACAGGTAGCCGACCTCGGGCGTCTTTCACGCGGAGGTAGGGCTGGCGTCCCAGATGGTTCGCACATAGTCTCTTAGACAAATACCAATTTATCTTTGTACCCAAGAAGCCATTTCTGCGGCGCGATCATTGCTGAGAGCCCGCAGCATATTCATAGGCGATGCGGCTCGGTTTAAAGGGCGGAAAATGACAAATGTTGCGATCTTTGTTGGCGTAGTTCTGGTTCTTTTGACCATCGCCGCATACTTCAGTCTGGAGCGGAAGGAGTTCATTCGCGGCTCGATTGTAATAGGTGGTTTGGTTGCCGCCTTCGTCCTCTACATGAGCTATGCAAGTGGTCGCGGCCTGACCGGGCTCGTATGCGACATCGTCTATGGCTACAAGGCTTGCGAAACCAGACCCGCCCCACCTCCAGCTCCCGAGGTCTAGGCCGAGCGCCGTACACAGGCTTGACGGTGCCCAAAGGGTGTTCACCCTCAAAGAGCGATCTTGCAGGCCGGTTTGCTCGCCGATTTTCCAGCGCACCTGACGAAGTCGGCGCGCAATGTCAAAACCGCATCTCCCAACCCCAAGCCAAAGTCTTCCCGACGGACCCGACCTGAGGCTTCGAAGCTCGCGCCCTTGGCTTTCTTGCCAGACCGCCGCGCACCTTCCCGCGCCCTGACCTTCAGTGTGATGGGCCTGGTGATGCCTTTGAGTGTAAGCTTGCCTTTGACAATCCCAACCGAGCCGGTGCTGAGGATGGTCTCGGTCGATTCAAAAACCATTGTTGGGTGTCTTGACACATCGAAAAAGGCGGATGAGCGCAATTCGTTGTCGCGCATCTCCAGATCGGTATCAATAGAGGCCGTCAGGACTGTAATCTTCACCTTACTGGCGGCTGGCTCCGAGGCGTCATATCGCATCGCCCCATAGGCCCTGTTGAAACGGCCATCCAACTTAAACAGTCCGAGTAGCTGTACTTCGAACCCGATGAAGTGGTGGCCCTCGTCCATCATCATGAGGTCTTGTGCGCTCGTTGCCACCGAAGAGGCGGCATTTATGAATGTCACGAGCATGACGGTGCAGAGGGTTCGCATGAGATGCTCCCAAACGCGTTTAGGTTCAAGTTCATCCATCCCTCGCAACCACACAACCATCCCGATCGGGCAACAATCGGGCACGACGAGCATTCTTCCCTGGTGGCGGTTCGCTTGGGCGTTCATTTCGTCTTGATGACCCTTCTGACAATCGGTTTCGATTTCCAGTGAGCCTTGCCGACGTCGCCTTGATGCTGGTCGGCGACTTCGTACATTCTCAAAATGATGATGAGTTTTTCGGATCTCGCGAATTCGTACTCCGGGAATGCAAACCGCAAGCGTCGCTTTTCGCCGCTCGCAAGTTGACTATTGTCTGTCAGCCATAGAGGGACGCCGCCAATTACCGGCAACATCGAGAAGCGCTTGGAAAACGTTCGGTGCTCGCGATGAAGAACCTCACCATCGCCACTGTTTAACGCGACCTCCAGTGCCAAAACCCTGGTAGGCCCGCTCGCCGGCACAGAATGCCCCTTGACCCGGTTCTCGAGCGTCAGTCGCATGCCGGGCGGGTCGACCACGATGTTGCTGATCCTGAGGTCGCCCCGGTAGATGCTGATGTCACGCACGGCCGTATCGAATCCGTGATACGCGTGAGTGTCGTCAGCTCTCTTGGCCATATGGCAGCGTTGACAGGTCAGCCCTCGAGCGGCTGCTTCGCTTTGCTTCCACTCACTGTGTAGAGACATGAAGCTGTCGCCGGTGATTGGCGCCTTCACCTCATGGCATTTTGCGCAGAAGTTGGGTTTGCGCATGGTGGCAAGGCGCGGCGTGTATTTCCTTTCATGGGTTGTTTCAATCGGCACGCCAGCGAGCGGGCGGCCATGGCAGGTCTCGCAATTGACGCCCTGATCGCGTGTTTTGCTGCCGTGGCACGAGTAGCACATGGACTCCTTGACGAGCCCCGCCAGAAGGACATTGCCCTGGAGGTCCTCAACGGCCCTACGGAAGGAGGCGGATTTGGTGGCTTGAGAGTGGCGGGAGCGTTGCGACCACTGTTTATAGATCTCTTCGTGACAAGACGCGCACAACTGCGCGCCGTGCTGCCGGCCGGTTTCGTAGCGCGGCTTTGTGAGTGCATCGAGATCCAGCGTGTCCGCGCACGAGCCCGCCAGCGCCGCGGCCAAAACGATAGCTAGTATTTTTAGGCTTTCCCGCACGGATCGCCCCCCGCAGCTCGTTCAAGCCGCCGCCACCTTGGCTTCGCGCTTCAAGGGTGCCCCCGTCGGGTACCGCCTAACCCGAAGCCCACGAAGATTGCTCACGTCCCTCCCGCTGCGAGAGGATCACTCCGCTCGCGATTATCTAGTGCTTGCGCATATTACTATCTGATTTGCTTGTGAGCGCACCGATCATCTTCTGGGGCGCATCGTCGCGTTCAGTCGAATCGAGTGACCTTGCCAGGGTTCGCGGTCGGTCGAGCAGCCACCTCACCATTCGATGAAACGGCAATGCCAGGCCGTGCCATACGCCGGGTTCTGATCGTAAACCGCTGCACACCCGGCAGGTGTTAAGACTAACTCCCGGTAATTCCAATGACTTGGCCCCACGCTGTTAATTATGTCCGTGGTCCGTACCCCTTTCTTCCGGGTACGTCTGTGGTCTTAGTTTCGAACCACGCAGCGTTGTTTCAAATTCGCCGCACTCGGGCGGCCGTTTTGAGCATCTAGTCGATAGATTGAATTGGGAAGCTTGAGATGTTGGCTGGTAGAGCGCGCAGGCTCTTCACTCCGCTTCTGGTACTCATACCGTCAGTGGTTCTTATAGGCAGCCTTGCTGTATACATTCATTCAAGCGGCAAGAACGAACCGCAGGATCCTTCCGCGCTTCCCCCACAGCAGCAACCTGACGATGACAAAGAGCGTCGCAGCCATCGCAGCAAATTCGCAAGCGCGCCCGTTCGCATCGCCAATGCGCAATCCGCGATCGCCGGGGAAGTTTTTAAGAACAGCCGAAACATCACGAAAGTCGCCGCAACCGCCTCCGACGGTGAAGCGCCCCGGCTAGAACAAGACGGCACGAACGGGGCGGCGAACGACCTCCTCGAACTGTTCAAACAAACATTGCATGCTCTTGTTTCGGAAAAAGCAAAGCTCGAGCAGGACGTGGCTGAGCTGCAGGCTGCGCTCCGCGATTCCAGAGACGCGTTGGCGGTAGCCAACCAAAAATATGACGCCGAAAAGCAACAAAGAGCGCTGGCGGATGAAAAGCATAAGAATGCAACCGCGGCCGCCAAGATGGATGCCGAGAGAGCAGCGGCACGCTACCAGGAAATCCTAGCCAAGCACCAAGCCGCCCAGAAGGCGGTGGAACGCGTGAAGCAGTTGGAGGCAGAGCTTCAGCAGTCGCGCCGGCAGCAGGCCACGACCAACAAGCTGCTCGAGAACCAATTGAAGCAGAAAGACCAACGCATCGCCAAGCTAGAAGCACTGTCGAATGCTATCAAAAAGGATTCCGACGCTCTCAAACAACGTCATCAAGAGCTACGAACAGAATTCCAGACCGCCGTCGATGAGCGGCAGCGTGCCAAGACAGCCTTGAGCGACACCGACACGATGCCCTTGCGCGTCGAAAGCAGCGACAAGCAACCGTTGACTACTGCCGACGACAAGCGACAGCCAAACAAACCGCCGGAGGCTGCTCAAGTTAAGCAGCTCGAAACAGAGCTCCGGCACTCGCGCGAACAGCTTGTCGCCGCGAAGACGCGCCACGACGACCAACTGAAACAAAAAGTCCAGCGGATCGTTGAGCTCGAAGCGTTGTCGCACCCCGCTGAGAAGGATGCTGCCGCGGTTAAGCAACAACATCAAAAGCTTCGAACTGATTTGCAGGCCGCCGTATCCGAGCGGAAACGGGCCGAAACAGCCCTGGGTGACGCCAACAATGAGCTTTCCGCCCTAAGGAAGAAACATCAGCAAGTTCTGGCGGCACTCGACAAAGAGTTGCAGCCGAAGAAAGCGCGCGAGGCGGCTCTGGCGCGCAAGCGTCTGAAAGAGCAGGTGCGAGAGTTTGTGAGGCAGCAAGCCGCTGCAACCCAGGTCGCCTCCAACAAGCTCAGCGCTTTTGACCTTGATGCGGGTAACGCAGCTGCAGTCCTTTCAACCGCCTCGGAGGAACGCGGGCGTGCAGCTGGTGCACTGGACAAGGTCAATCAGGATTGGGATGGCATCTTGCAGTCCGCCTCCGATTTCTCGAAGGGCTTTGACGCGGCACATGCGGAGTTGGAAACGAACACAGCCCTGCTGGCGAGCCGCGCGGAAGTTGTCGAACGCTCACGGGACTCCATTCAGAAGGAGCGTTCGGAGCTCGATCGGATCACCAGTCAAATCAGCGACCTACAGAAGACAAAACGGTCAATCCTGTCTCGTGTGAACGATCTGCTGGGTGTCGGCGGACAGGTGCGGCGCTTGTCCGAATTGGCCGCTGCGAAGGCATCGGCCCTTGATACCGAGATTGTTGGCCTTGGGCAGACGGCTCGCGGCGACGGCGGCCCTGGAGCAACGCCGGTGGCATTGAGCTACTGGGCCTTTGAGCAAGCCCAGGCAGATATGGCGAAAACGGCCGGCAACGCTCGGGCAGCAGCGGAACATTACTCGCAACTGGCCTCGGAAAAATCAAAACTCGAAGAACAGCTGCTTCCAATAGAAGAACAAGTGAAGGCCTTGGAGGCTCGCATTGCAACCACAGAAGGCGAGTTGCGAAATTCTGCGGACGACCTGGGCCGCCTGACACGACAGTTGGAAGATCAGAAGTTGCCGGACGCCGAAGAGATCGAAAGCGGTCGTGTCAGGCTGAAGGACTATGCCGAGAAAATCGGCGCACAAGAGCGCCAATTGTCCGCATTGCAACTCTGGCTTGCCGAACTCAACAAAAGCTTGGAAGTCGTCGACGGCCGAGTACGGGAGTCGGTGGATGGGCTCAGTTCCCACCGTGCAGCTCTATCCGAGCAGTTGGCTCTCATGAAAAAGCGGCAGATTGCCTCTGATGCCATGAAGTCCACGATAAACGGTATCGGACAAGTTAACGGAGACGAAGCTCTGCGGACCAGGTCGGATGACGCACAGGCTGCAACTTCAATTTCCGCGCAGGTCACCGAAGAGGACCAGGAGCTGCAACGCCAGGCGATGGCAGAGGTCAACACCTCGCAATCAAGGCTCGCCAAGACGATCGCCGAGTTGGACAATCGGCTCGGCCGGCTCTCGGAACTGGAAGACAAGCTTCAAGCATCTGGTAATCAGCGAGAGCAGTCGAAGAGCGCACTCAAGCAGCGCCTAGTTGCCATCGCTGATCAAGAGCGCAGATTTGCCAAACTCCAGAAGCGCCAGCAAGCCTTGCTCGGCCGGTTCGATGCGCTCCGGCAGGCACGAAGCGAAAGCGTGAAGCGCGCTTCGCAGGTCTTGCAGCAAACGTCCTTATTGCAGGACCGGCTCCCAGCTCTGGAATCGCAGCTCTCGGGCGGAAGCCTCGGTGAACAGGCCCAAAACAGCCTTGCCTTGATCCGGTCGCGCGCCGCACCGGGACAACTGGAGCAATGGAAGCTGCAGCTGGCGGGCATCGACAAACAGCTCGGTGAGTTTTCACGTCTCTTGCAATCAAGGCGACCCAAGCCCGCGCCTCTCCCGGTGAGAGCCCCCCCTCGACCCGAGACGTCACTCCAGGACCAAATGGCTGCGACGATCCGGGCTCCCGTTCCCAAACCGGATACCATACCCGCGGCAGCGGCAGTTAAGCCGCCCAACAACACGCCTGTGGTTGTGCCGGTGAAGGCCGATGCCCGGCCCACGAAGCCGCCTGTGGTTGAGCCCGTGAAAGCCGAAGCGACGCCCGGCAAGCCTCCTGTGGTTGAGCCTGCGAAAGCTGAAGCGACTCCCGGCAAGCCTCCTGTGGTTGAGCCTGCGAAAGCTGAAGCCACGCCCAGCGAGCCCGCTGTGGTTGAGTCCGTGAAAGCCGAAGCCAAGCCCAGCAAGCCACCTGTGGCCGAACTCGCGAAAGCTGAAGCTCAGCCCAGCACGCCGCCCGTGGTCGTGCCTGTGAAGGCGGATGCCAAGCCCACGAAGCCATCCGCGGCGGAGCTTCCCAAAAAGGAAGCCACGCAAAACAAGACTGCGAATTCGGCAAGTGGTGTGGGATGCAACCCTGCGCGGCCAAGCTGCCGCAGATGGCTGTTCCTCAGGAAGAAGAGGCTGGAGCGCGAGAACGGCACCTCGAACGCATCCAGTGGGTCGGTCACTGAGTAGCTTTCAGTGTCTTTAGGCCTTGTATGGCGATCGACGGCGGCGTGGTCTTGGGAAAAGTTCGAGGCCAGTCCACACAAGGGGCGTCAAAGACTGCACGCGAAGACCGGTGTGCTACCACGGCAGATTTCCCGCATTAACAACTTACCAGCGCCGCCAGCCCGGTCTAATGGCAGGTCCACTATAGAACCGTGAGCCCTTGTAAAAGCTGTTGCGGCCGTTCCACCGCCAGCCCTGTCCCCTGGGTGGGACACGGCGGGGTTGCACCCGCCCCGAACCGTAATAGAAGCGCGAATGCGCCCACGAATAGCGCCCGCATCTCTCGCAGTCATAGTAGTCCCGGGAATACCCGCGCTCACCGCCAGCTTGGCCGGCCGTGGAGAACGTTCCCAACGTGAGGAGCATAAGGCATGCGTGAAGACAAAGGAGCCGGCTTGCACTCAAACGAAACTGCAAAGACATAACGGTGATCCTGCTGGCCTATATCGATCTGGACTGCGACATCATTAGAAGCCATACGGCGACGGACTTCTAGAAGTAAACGCTTTCAACTGTCTCGAATAGCTGATGTTGCTTAAGGAGCCGTTTAGGACCGGCTCACGAGCGTTCCTCAGCCCCTTTCCGACGCGGCAAGGCGTGCTCCAAGCCCCACTTCCGCAGGGCCATCAAGACCGGAACGAGGGCCTTCCCCGGCTCTGTCAGCTCATATTCGACCTTGGGCGGGACGACGGGATAAACGGTTCTAGTCACAAGGCCGTGGGCTTCCAGTTCGCGCAACTGTTTTGTCAAGGTTCGCTGCGTCACTGTCCCCGCCAAGCGTTTGAGTTCATTGAAGCGCTTGGTGCCATCGGCCAGGTGAAAAAGCGCCAGGCCCTTCCACTTGCCGCCAATCATCTCGAGTGCTGCCTCAACCGGACAGCCTTCCGAACAATCGTAGCTTTCGAAGCGCGGCGCTCTGCCGGCCTTGCGGTCCACGGCAGTTGTCTTCGAAATAGAACGCGTCATCAGCGGCTCCAGGCGACTACGGTATCCAAAGTGTACCTATAGGTCGAAATTGTACGTACTTGTCGAATAGAATGCCATAAGCCATTGTCCCTTGCGAATGACAAATGCCGGGAGACTTCGAATGACCTTGACCATCGTCGCGAACATACGCGCCGCGCCAGGGCGTGAAGAGCTTGTTCATAAAGAACTATTGAAGCTGGTCGTGCCGACCCGTCAGGAACCGGGCTGTTTGCAGTACGACTTGCACCGGGACAACGATAATCCGGCACACTTTCTCTTCTACGAAAATTGGCAAACGCGTGAGTTATGGCAGCAGCACATGGGGTCGGCGCACCTGTCCGCCTATAAGCAGGCAACCGACGGCGCTGTCGACGAATTCACGATCAATGAAATGATCAAACTCGCTTAGGTCTCTCGATAACAATCAAGGATCGCCGCTCATGCGCGCCGTCGGTTATTCCAACAGCTTACCGCCAACTGACGCAGACTCTCTCCAGGATATCGAGCTGCCCGACTACACAGCCTCGGATCTCGGCGCTAACGATCTGCTCGTCCAGGTTTCGGCGATCTCCGTCAACCCGGTGGATACCAAGGTGCGCATGAGCACGGTCCCAGAGTCCGGATACAAGGTTCTAGGTTGGGACGCCTCCGGCACGGTCAAGGCGGTTGGAGCGGATGTTACGCTCTTCCAGCCAGGTGACGACGTCTTTTACGCCGGAACACTGGATCGCGCGGGGACGAACAGCGAATTACATGTCGTCGACGAGAGGATTGTCGGCCGCAAACCGGTAAGCCTGAGCCATGCGCATGCAGCGGCGCTTCCGCTGACGTCGATTACTGCGTGGGAAATGCTCTTTGGCGGTATGGGGGTCCAGGAAGGACAAGGAGAAGGCGAGGCGCTGCTCGTTGTTGGCGGTGCCGGTGGTGTTGGCTCGGCCCTGATCCAGATTGCGAAAGCGCTGACGCGACTGAAGGTGATCGCAACGGCCTCCCGGCAAGAGACGCGCGATTGGTGCATTCGCATGGGCGCGGATCACACAATTGATCATCGCCAGAGCCTCAAAGGACAGTTGGAAGAACTCGGCGTTCAGCCTCGATACATTGCGAGCCTGACCGCCACGGGCCAGCACTATGAGGAGATTATTGAATCGATCAAACCGCACGGCACGATCGCGGTTATTGATGACCCGCCGGAGCTCGACGCGCTCAAGCTGAAGCCCAAGGCCTTGAGGCTCCATTTCGAATTCATGTTCGCCCGTCCCCTGCACAATGCGCCGGACATGATCGAGCAACACAGGTTGCTCAACAGAATTTCCGAACTTGTCGACCAGGGGCGGATCGTCACGACGGCGAAGCAGGACGGTGGCAGTATCAACGCGGCCAACCTGCGCGCCGCGCACGCCCTACAGGAAAGCGGCCGCGCTATCGGCAAGACGGTGCTCGCGGGGTTTGAATGAAACCCTATAGTTCGCGGCTTCGAACCGAGCTTCACGAGGCAGGCGGCCGACCGAGCCAGTTCCGGCAATTCGCCGCGTAACCAGGGGACCTAGCTGCATTCGCTTTCAGGACTGAGCTTTCTGTATCTTCTTCCAGGTATCCCTCAAGGGCACGATCTCATTGAAGACCGGCAGATCCTTTGCCGTATCGGGGTCAACACAGAAATAGCCCAGTCGTTCAAACTGGACCTGCGCGCCCACCGGATCTGTGGCCAGGACCGGTTCGATCTTCGCGGCCTCGATGACCGATTTCGAATTCGGATTGAGGACGGCCAGAAAATCGTCCTCCGCACCGGGGTTTTCGCTGGTGAAGAGATGCTCGAAGCGCCGCACTTCGGCCGTAGCGCAGCTGTTTGCATCAACCCAGTGCAACGTCCCCCGGACCTTCCGGCCATCAGGTGACTCGCCACCGCGCGACGCCGGATCGTAGGTGCATCTGACCTCGATGACCTCGCCATTGGCGTCTTTGATGACATCGGTGCAGGTGACGAAATAGGCATAGCGAAGTCTGACTTCGCGACCCGGACTGAGCCGGAAGAACTTCTTGGGCGGGTCCTCCATGAAGTCATCCCGCTCAATGTAGAACTCGCGAGAAAACTCGATCTGGCGCGTGCCGTCGCTCTCGTTTTCCGGATTATTGACGGCCTCAAGCAGCTCGGTCTTCCCTTCAGGATAGTTGTCGATCACGACCTTCAGCGGATTGAGGACGGCCATGCGGCGCAGCGCCTTCTGGTTTAAGACTTCACGCGTGCAGAATTCCAGAAAGCCGTAATCCACCGCGCTGTCGGCGCGCGCGACCCCGATGTCACGAGCAAATCTCCGCAGCGCTTCCGCAGGGATGCCGCGGCGGCGCAGGCCGCGCAGCGTCGGCATGCGCGGGTCATCCCAACCGTCGACAACGCCCTCCTGAACAAGCTGCATGAGCCTGCGCTTCGAAAGGACGGTATAGGTCAGGTTAAGCCGTGCGAACTCATACTGCTTCGGGGCACTCGGCGTCGGCAGATGTTCAATCAGCCAATCATACAGAGGTCGGTGATCGGCGAATTCCAGAGTGCACAGGGAATGCGTGATCCCTTCGATCGCATCGGACTGGCCGTGCGCGAAATCATAGGTTGGATAGATGCACCACGTATCGCCGGTTCTCGGGTGTGATGCGTGCAGCACCCGGTAAAGGACAGGATCACGCAAGTTGATGTTGCCTGAAGCCATGTCGATCTTGGCGCGCAGCGTTTTTGCGCCGTTTGGAAACTCGCCCGCCCGCATGCGGCGAAACAGGTCCAGATTCTCTTCAACCGTACGGTCGCGAAAAGGGCTGTTGCGGCCCGGCTCCGTGAGTGTTCCGCGGTGCTCGCGAATCTCGTCGGCGTTAAGATCGTCGACATAGGCCTGGCCGGCCGTGATGAGGTGCTCGGCCCAATTGTAGAGCTGCTCGAAGTAGTCCGAGGCGAACAGCGTTTCGCCGGCCGGCTGAAACCCGAGCCACTTCAGGTCTTCCTGGATCGCCTCGATGTATTCGGTGTCTTCCTTGACCGGGTTTGTATCATCCATCCGAAGATTACAGCGGCCATCGAATTCGTCAGCCATACTGAAATTCAACGTGATCGATTTGGCGTGCCCAATGTGAAGGTAGCCGTTCGGCTCCGGTGGAAACCGCGTGACAACGTCGTTGACCCGCCCAGATGCCAGGTCATCCTTGATGATCTCACGGATGAAATGGTCGGGACCGTCGCGCTTGATGTCGTCGGGTGTAGGCGTAGGTTTGCTCATCTTGTCTATGTCGTTCGGTTATGCTCGTGCCAATGTTGCGATGCTTGTCGTCAGCAGGGACATATGCACCTTCTGCGGTCCAACCCTGGATACGATACATGTTTGAGAAACGATAATGGTTTTTTGACTGGCCGAGTGCCGACGGAAGCTGGCAAGAGACCGAGCAGGAATCTCAAGATCCTCCCGCCGCTAGAGAGGCGTAGGCGTATGGCTGTGTAAGTCTCCTAGAGCAGAACGGCTTGTTCTTGTGGCCGAGGGGCCTGGCCAGGCCTCAGGATTCAGGTCGGTGGCATAATGGGCAGGAACCGCGCTGATAGGAGAGGTCAGACCCAATAGGATGAGAGCGGCACAAGCATCCTGTCGCACCCAAGAGCCGTCCGTCGGCCCATATCTCCGCTAGACACCGGTATGAAAGTCCCTCAACGGCAAGCAGACATAAATGGCAATTTCAGCGGATCCCTTGAAGCTGCAGGGAGAGATTCGATTGGATCTATTCACGCGTGGATGCGCAAAGAGGAATTATAGATTCATTCCCAGTCTAATTTAGAAAATGGTGCCGCATGAGTGCAGGTCGCCTTGTAAAAAAAGCGTCTTGCCAAGCCGGGTGCTGACGTCGTCGCGACGCTTGAAGAGGTTTGCAAGGTGAGCGGCTATCCGAAGTCGATCCGGGTGGATCAGGGGCCGGAGTTCATCTCTAAAGATCTCGACATGTGGGCGTATGCGCGTGGCGTCGAGCTTGACTTTTCGCGGCCAGGCAAGCCCACGGATAACGCGTTCATCGAGAGCCTAAACGGGAAGTTCCGGACGGAGTGCCTGAACGCTCACTGGTTCCTGAGCCTTTCTGATGCGCGTCGTAAATGCGAGCTTTGGCGGAGAGACTATAATGACGTCCGGCCACACAGCGCACTTGGGTATCCAACACCGTCAGCGCTGCTGGGTCGCTCACCGGCCACGAGCCCGCCATGAGCGATAGGGCCGGAAAATTCTAACTCCGAATGGTCCAAAAACGGGGTCAAGTTCACGATATTAGAGAAACGAAGTTTTGGTGGTACAGCCAAAGGGGGGCTAGACATACCTGTCCGCTTAGCTAAGGCTGGCGATAGTTGAGCTGAGTGGGAACGCATGGTTAGAGGCTCTCCTGCTTGATGAGAGGTTTGTCTTGAAGTTTGGAGGTGGGCTTGGGAGGCGGGTGAATGATTGTCGACTTTGTATTGTTCCCGCTTTTTATGGCATTCTTGTGCCTCTTGGGGCTTGGCTTTGAAAGCTGTGCACGCTTCTTGCTGCGCGCGCCCGATTATACGTTTCCCGCCTTTGCATTGCCGCTGTTCGGACTTTTTACGATTGGACTTGTGTCGCTGCTTATAAACTTTGTGTCAGGT
>JARFQY010000351.1 GCA_029287535.1 Filomicrobium sp. | reverse complement strand
GCCCGGGCCGCCGCGATAGACAATTTCGGCGCTACTGGGGTCGTCGACCAAAAAACAGGCGGCGCGGCTGAGGCGGGAAGCGTTGTCGGGTGGGTAGCCTGTTGCTCTCGGCGACGGCTGGCCGGTTCTGGCGGTGATGCGTTGGCCTTCAGGTTGGTCCGGAGTTCTTGAGTTTTGGCTTCCGTTGAGCCGGCGCGCGGTGTCTTCAGCTGCGCAGCCAAAGGTTTCAACTCTTTTCGCGCCACCGAGTGGGTCGGCTCGCATCGCACGACCGGGTTAGTCTTAGCATGAACGGGCGGATCGATTCCGGTCGTCGATAGGTCAGCGCCTATGTTCGATGGGACGAAAAGCGCGATCACGCCAACAGTGCCGGCGACGGCACTTCCTATAACATTTTTGATCGTCAACATCGATCCTACGCAGCACTTAGCTGATCGGTGGCGCCTCAGTACGAAGAGAAGTTGCAAAAACGTAGTATACTACTCAGTAAGCCCTCAGGGGAACCGAAAACCGCGAGCCAAGGCATATATAATAGCTCTCGTGCTTGAAGATTGCACGAAACAACCAACTGGCCAGCTCGAAACTTTCGTGTTCATCCTGCCCGGACTATGGACCTTGGTTTCCTCCGACGACTTTCGGAACTCCGCGCCCTGAAGCTCGTACTCGGCGGAACAGAGGTCTTGCCGCCCGTCACACTGTCAGCCCTCGAAGACCTCGCTCTGACCCAGGTCAGCGGGTTAATCGAGCTTGGTGATTTTGGGCGGTTCCCGAGGCTGCGGCGCCTCCTCATGCAGGATCAACAGTCTGTGAAATCACTTTGTTCTCGCGTGGTCACGGACACATTACGCATATCTGGCTATACAACTGCAGGCGACTTGGCGCCATCGTGGGTTTGGACCGCCTCGGCAGTCTGAGGAGCTTGCGTGCCATTCTCACCAGACTGGACACCGCGTGCCTTGGCCATCCGCCCGGGCTCACACATCTCCAGGTTCACGATGCAACGGTGCGAGGCGCCCGTGCCGCAGGGGCGTTCGCCGCCGCCGAAGGATTGTGCGCCGAAGACCGCCCGGTTCTTCTACAAGGAGCCGCTAATTCTTGGCACAGCGTTCGATCGTGCCACAAACAGACCACTCGGGCATGGAGTTCAGGGATGCGCTACAGATCGTATCGCGGCGACGGCAGCGGGTGGCCAACATGGTGTTTATGTTAACGACGGACGAAGACACTGCCGGCACGATACATGCGCGCTTGATCCTAACCAGCGCGCCTAGAGCGCCTTAGCCTGGACGTCTCGCGGAGGTGTCTTGGCCGGCATCGGTTCGCTGTAATGCCAACCCGGGTCGGCTCAGCGCAGAATGGCGACCACGCGTGCCGGTGCGGCCGAGGCGCCGACAATGGGGAGCGGAAACACGCCGACCTCGAAGCCGTGGGGCGGAAGCTTATCGAGGTTGACGAGTTGCTCCATATGCCAAAATGGACGCCGCTGACCTACACGGTGGGCTTCCCAGAAAAGATCAGCGTTTCTCGTGGATCTGGCCTTGGCGATCTGTGCCCGGAACGGCAAGTCCCATCCCCACTGGTCAATGCCCGTCACTGTGATTCCGCGATCGAGCAGCCACTCGGTCGCTGCGGCCGACATGCCTGTGCCGGTCTTCCAATAGTTTTTTGTGCCGATGTGACGATCGCGTCCGGTGCGGATGAGCACGATCGTGCCTGGGCCAAGTTCCCCTCCCGATCGCTCGAGCGCCTCTTCCATATCGCGAGCGGTGATGGGGTCGTCGTCCGCCTTATGGGTCATGTCGAGCACCAAGCCAGGGCCCAAGCAGCTCTCAAGTGGTATCTGATCGATGGTCTGGGCCGGCTTGCTGCCGGATATCGGGCCGTAATGCCAGGGCGCGTCGATATGTGTTGTCGAATGGACGCCCATCTTGGTGATTGTTTCATCGGCCCAGCCGCAGAAATCATGCGGCATCAACTTGAAGGGCAGCCCGAGCAGGCGGACGAGTAAGCGCGCCATCCAGCGCGGCTTATGCTTGATCCGAACCTGCATGAAGAGGGGATCTTCGCGATTGAAGCGAACCGGCTTCGATAAGTCGATCACCCTCAATTGTTGCCTCCGTTTGCAGCCACGACGCAATTGGTGATGGAGCCGATGCCATCGATACCAACCTCTATCACGTCGCCGGGCTTGAGTAGGCGACCAATCTCGATCCCGCTGCCGCCGGGAAGGGTCCCGGTGCCGAAGAGCTCGCCTGGGTGCAGTTGCTCTGAACAAGATGCGTGCGCGAGTACTTCGCCAAGGGATCTACAGGCCCCGCCGGAAGTCGGCGTGGCGACGACGTCGTCGTTGATGCGAACGTATCCCTCGAGTTCGGTCCAATGCGGTAGGATCTCGTCTGCAGTGACGACCACGGTCGACATGGCATTAGCAAAATGCTTCGATTTCTGAGGCCCGAAGCCCGAGCGCATTTCTGCCAGCTGGACGTCGCGCGCGCTAAAGTCGTTGAGTACAACAAAGCCGCCGATGGCGGCCTCTGCCTCTTGCGGGGTGGCATCGAGCAGCCCTCTGGCGAGTACAAAGCCAAGCTCCAGCTCGTAGTCGAGGGCTTTGGTGTACGAAGGAATGGTTAAAGTGTCGCCATCCTTGCTGAAATTTAGATGGTTACTCATGTAATAGACGGGTTCGCGATACCACAAAGCGTGTGGGCGCAATGCCGGAAAGTTGCGACCAAATAGCCACTCATATCCTGTCACGAACGGCATCAGCCGCGGATGATATCTCTTCACGAAGCCACGTGCGGCGTCGATTGCGTGGCGTTCGTACAGCATGAAATCTCGGAAGGATCTTGGCTCGAATGGCAGGACACAGTCTCCGGTCCAACCCGGTAGGGGTTCCACATTGTCGACTTGGCGCTCGAGGACCGGGAGTACCCTCCCAGCTGCACCGAGAAGCGTAATCAAATCCGTCGCCCAGCCATCCATGCCGGCAGGCTTGGGCGGATGAGAACCGGACGCCAACACGTCAGCCACGTTCACCCATCCGCGTCGGCCGAGTACTTGGGCGTGCGTGCTATTTTGTGTGGTGATCCGCCTCAGTTGCATGCGAGCCTCTCGCAAGGACGGGCATTGCCGATTGGACGGCCATCAGCGAGAGCTGACGACAGCAGCGGCCAGCCATTAAATTGAGGTGCAGGCATCGTGCGCCTGGGAGAGTATCGTGCGATGGGCATCAGACCTGTCAATCTTTCTATTTGTCGGCGACGAGCTTTGTGCGCGGGAGACCGAGCCTTACAATGCATCAATGTTCACCTCAGCGATCCACCGAGGGGCATTCGCGACTTTTTGATTGGAAGGATGCCAACGAGGCCGGGAGGCCGACGTCGGTCGATCTTGAGCGGAGTCCTGAGCTAAGAATGAGCGCTGCGCTGACCAGCTACCCGAGCCCGCACGAAGGGCGGGGCGTTGTGAGAGCGCCCTTTTGCGCTGCGCCCCGCGTCCGACCGACGGCGGCCCCTGCTGCCGCCCCGCAGCCCAGCTTCGCGCCGACAATGGCGGCGCCTACCGCGCCTCTCAGTGCGCCTCTTGCGACGCCGGTGCTGGTCGGCTCTGAAGGACTTCAGCTCACGGAGATTAATCAACTCTTAACCAAATTGTAAGACCTTATTAACTGATTGCATCCACTCGGCGTGACTCGAGATGACGCACATGCCTCCCAAAGCTGATTGCCAGACCTCAAGAATGCCGGTTCGGGATCACCTCCAGCGGCGCAAGGATCAAAGCCGACGCCTACATGAAAATCTCATTGCACTGATCGAGATGGATACGCCGACGGCAACACCGAGTGCAGAGATAGCACCGCCCGAGCCTAGCCGGGCGGCACAGAGCGGTGCCAGACCAACGGCCCATCAGGCTGTTCACGCTGCAAGAAGCAAGCTCGGGGCGGTCTCATCCTTGAGCGCACGCTTGTCGAAGTAGCAGTCGTCCTCAATCCCAAGCAGGGATGAGCAGGCTGCCGAAAAGCTCCCATCAGGGATCTGAAGGACGATCCGGCGTGCGACGGCCGTTTCCCACGTGCCGAGCTCAGTAGCGCTCACGCCGGCTTCCGATGGCGATCGCGACCAAGTAAAGCAGTGATCCAACCGCTGACACGGCGCCGGCAACATAAGTCCAGGCAGCTGCGCCAAGGACCTTGTCCAAGCCCTCGATGTTTTCTTTCTGGGTAACAATGCCGTGCGCCGTCAGCAGATTTCGAGCGCGCGCACTGGCATCGAATTCGACGGGCAAAGTCACCAAAGTGAAAAGCGTCTGCGCGCCGAACAGGATGATCCCGGCCCAGGCAACACCTTCGTTGCCAAGAACGAAACCACCGAAGAAAACCCAAGGTGCGATCTTGGCTGCCAACTGCACCAACGGGACAATAAAGGATCGGACCTGCATCGGAAAATAGTCGTCGGCGTCCTGAAGGGCGTGTCCCGCCTCATGCGCAGCAATGCCCGCCGCCGTCACGCTCGGCGTGTAATAAACCTCCTGGCTGAGCCGCAGGACTCTGCCACGCGGGTCATAGTGGTCACTCAGCATGCCGGGCGTGGTTTCGATGCGTACATCTCGGAGCCCCTTCGCGTCCAGTAGATGACGTGCAACCTCAGCGCCCGTCATCCCGCTCGCTGTCGCGACCTGCGAGTACTTCATGTAGTTGAGCTTGATGCGCGACTGCGCATAGAACCCCAGCAGAAGTCCCGGAGCGGCAAACAGCCAGAACAGCGGACTTTCGAACACTTTTCGCTCTCCCTAAGTCGGCGGCTCAGGCCCCTTCCGAAATGCCGGACGAGCCCCTGACCTGCTCGAGCCTTCCGAACGACAACCATACACAGCAGACAGTCCTAAAGCGCGCGGCACAATCCCGACTTCTGCTCAATGACAACACCTAAGCGGCACAAGAGAGGGGGCAAGCAGTCAGCGCCATACGTGTCACCAAGGAGCCTATCGCCAAATCGTGTTGCCGGCCGCAGGATTCAGGCGGCGGCTTGCGCGACATCCCGACCGTCCTTGAACTTGGCACCAAGCACGACCTTCGGCAATTGGCTGTGGCCGTCGAGGCGGCGCTAGGTTTTCTGGGCCGCGCCAATTGGCTTGAACACTATGGCGAGCGCCGTGGTAGTCGACAGGCACCCTTTGCGTGGGGCGTGCGCTGACGCACGGTGAAGGTGAATTGGCCGGGGGGCTCGTGGCGATTTTGTCCAGCTCATCTCAATAGACTCGCGTCTTCGTGTGTAAGATGGCGCCACCGGCGCCGATGTTCCCGACACCGATATTGACCGAGAAGCCCACCGCACGGAGCGTCTTCTTCTCATACCAGATCGTGAGACCGACGCCGGTCGCAACGTTGAAGCTGCCGAGCGCACCCCAAAGGGCCGGACCACCGATGTCATGATTGCGAGCAGTGAAGGCCGAAATTGCGATGTCGTTGCCCACATTTGCGATGCCGCCGGCAATACCGGTGTTCGCAGCATAAAGTCTGGCACGGGCCCGGCGATGAACGTCGAGAGAAGCGCCCGTTTCGCGAGCATACCCAATGCCAGCAGAACCGCTTGACTCGAGGCCGACGGTCATCGTGTTGAAGCCGAGCCGTTTAAGCGCGCTATAGGTCAATCGGATGCGCGGATGGCGCTCGATGACCTTGCGAATGTCGTCGGGCCGCCGCGTCTTGATGGCGCGTATTAGATCGCGCCGCGTACCTTTTGCGTACCTGACGAGGTCGTCGATGATCGGCTTTAGGCGCCGAACCTCACGTTGGGCATCGCGAAACAGCCGGTTCTTCAGCTGCTCCATCTTCGAAGCTTGCTTGCGCACGCAAATGCCCCGCCTACGCCGTAAGCCCGGCTTACAGGTCTTGCCGCCCTTGAGGACAGGACAGGCACGCTGGTTCAAGCCACCGCACGGCCGGCAGAAACGACCGACTTTCGTAAGCCAGGCCTTACAAACCGGTCCGCGTTTGAGAACGGGGCAGGCCTGTTGGTTGAGCCCGCCACACTGGGCTGCCTGCGCTTGATCGAATGCGGCGCCCGTGCCGACGGCCAGCAAGAAAGCAAAGAGTGCGCTAATGAAAATTGACGTGGGTTTGTTAGGCATTGTCCGTGTCCCGTCCTCGCCAAGTGAACATGGCGTGGAACGTGACATCCATCGTTTGAATGCAGGATGAACAGCCTCGGATATCGACGGGCTCTCCACCCCAAAAGGCGTGTTCCCCGTCAGCAACCCTGAGACAGTCTGAGACAAATCGTAAGTGGAGGATTTCGAGATCATCGTGGCCCTGAAGGAGCGAAGATGAGATCAAAATCAGGGCTGCAATCGTTGGCCGAAGAGCGCGTGCGCCAGATCCGCCGACAAACCCGCAAGCGTAACAGCACCCACGAGAAGTTCCGGATCATGTTGGAAGGCCTCCGGGGTGGAGTATTCAATTCCCGAACGCTGTCGGTGCGAGGGGGGCGCACATAATGGCTCGCTGCAGTGGACATGCGCGTACCAACCTGCCAGGGATGGCTCAGCGATTATCAAACTGGAGTGTTGAAGGCGATGAGTCAATTTTATGCGGCAATTTGGAGGGTGACGTGGCGTCACCAGATTGCGATCATTCTGCTCTCAATTCTCGTCGCCGCAATTGCCGCTGTTCCGTTGAGACTGCAGCAAGAGATAATTAACAAGATGGTGAGCGGTGCCGACAAGGCCTTGCTGCTCTGGCTTGCTGTGGGATATTTCGGCGTCGTTGCTCTGAGCGCTCTCTTGAAATTTTCCAACTCATACCTGGCGCAGCGCCTCGGCGAGCAAACAGTATGCCGTATGCGCAAACGACTCTATGAAGACGCCGTCTTGCGGGATACGCCACAGCAATTCGATGCCCAACGCGGCACACTCGTAAACGTGATATCGTCTGAAGCGGAAGGCGTTGGAACTTTCGTTGGATCAGCCATTTCCGGCCCCGTCATGCAGATCGGGACGATGATTAGCGTGATCGGTTTCATATTGGCCAGCGAGCCAGGTTTGGGCCTCATCGCGCTCTTTGTCATCCTTCCGCAGCTTATCATCGTTGTTGCTGTGCAAGGACGCATCAACGCGCGCCTGCGCGAACGAACGCGACACCTCCGAGACGCGGCCGACCGAATTTCGGCTTCCGAGATGAAGCAGGTAGAAAAAGAGGTCATTCAAAATTTCGAAGATATCTTCAATACGCGCATTCAAATATTTAAATTAAAGCTTAGCTCTAAATTCGCACAAAACTTGATTGCAGGGCTCGGCAATTCGGGGATACTGCTCTTAGGTGGATTGCTCGTGATTGACGGCAAAACAGACGCGGGGATTGTTGTCGCAAGTCTCTCCGGTCTCGCCCGCGTGAACCAGCCATGGCGTGAGCTCGTCCAGACCTATAGGATGGCCAGTAGCATGCAGGTCAATTTCGACATGATCGTCCAGCAATTCCCGGAGCTCGGTCGCGAGCGGCCGCGGTCTTAGAAATCAGATCTAAGCAGGATCCCAGAGGCGACATTGCCGCATCTGGCACTGACCAGTTGGCCTCGTCCGCCGACGATGTCCGCACTTGTGGGTGCTTCGACCGTCGACAAAGCGGAGCGGTGGGCATCCGGCAGTTAATGTTGATGGATCCGCCGACTGTGATCGCCGCTGCACAAGCCGACAAGCAGGAAACACGTCGGCAAAGATCAAGCAATAGGCTTCGTTCAAGCTCACTCCGGCAAACCTGCCTCTCGGAGCGCGGCCACTAATTCTGAAGATCGCATCCCAGCAGGTGACGATGATGAAAACTGACGGAGTGAGAAGTCAGGCTTACGATTGAGCAGCACGCTTCTTGCTTCGTCGGCTTCAGCTTTACGACCAAGCTTAATTAAAGCGGCAACCAGCAAGGCGTCAGCCCAATAGCGTGGATTTGGGCTCCGGGTCGCCCGCGCTGCACTCGCTGCGGCTTCCTCAAAGCGACCGAGTTGAAAAAGGGTGAAGCTCGGGCCAGTGGACAAAGCTGCGGCGTGGAGATCGCGTGGGCTAAGCCGGTGAGCCGTTTCCTAGTGTGAAAGCGCTTCCTCATAACGGCCCGCATTGTGCAGGGCAATTCCCAGTTCAAAATGGGCGATCGCAGAGTTGGCGTTAAGTGACACGGCTTCCTGGCAATACTCCACACCGATGTCCGGCTCGTTCCGCAGCACGTGCCAGCGACCCAACGCCATATGGCAGGTTGCGTCACGTGGATTGAGCCGCATCGCTGTGAGGAGAAGTTCATGAGCCTCTGTCAGCAACGCTTCACGGCCATCTGAGGGAAAGAAAGATGCAGATCGCGTTCGCATGTGACCCGCCATAACCCAGGCCTCCACGAAGCCAGGATCCAAGCTACGTGCTCTGTCGAACAGAGCGATTGCCGCTTGGAAGTCTCTAGCATTTCCCGAGGGATATAAAGCCATACCTTGCTGGAATAATGCCCAGGCATCGAGGCTTTCCGGCGGGCGACGCTTGACTCGTTCGATTTCGCTTTGCCCGATCTCTGGGGCAATTGTTGCAATAATTGATGCAGTGACCTCGTCTTGAACCTGTCTCTTATACACATCTGACGCTGC
>JARFQY010000346.1 GCA_029287535.1 Filomicrobium sp. | reverse complement strand
TCGTCGCGCTTGTCCTGATAGGAGAAGTGCCCGCAGCCTTCAAATATCTTGAGTTGGCTGCGCTTAAATCGCTCCTGCGCGCGATGTGCCGTGTCAATCAATAGGAATATGTCGAGATCGCCCCAAAAAAGCTGCACAGGAAGGTCTATCTGAGACAGATACGGATCGATTGTCGCCAGATTCTGAGGGTAGCTTTTGAACCATTCCGTTATCGGTCCGATGCGTCCCCTGTAGGATTCCACGTAATCAGCAACTTCCTCGTTACTCGGCGTATAGTTAACGTAGGCGAGCTTGTTTCCGCCCCCAACGAAGGCGCCGGAGCCCGTAACGCGGAAGACTGTCCGCCAGAAGCCGGAGTCCACAGCTTTGTTGATTATGCTGCCATTTGCAGTTGGCGAAATGCAAGGGCCGTCGCCGACAATCAGACTGCTCAGTCGGTGGTCGCGGTGGATTGCATAGTGTAGAGCGACTGGCATACCGACATCGGGACCCACAATGTGGATGTCATGAAGGTCCAACTTACGCACGAAGGCGTCCAGAATCTTGCTCTGCGCCTCGAAGGTCATGACCTCGTTTCCGCCCTCGCTTTTCCCAAAGCCAGGAAGATCGAGCGCAACCAGTTGACAGTGCTCCGCCAGAGTTGCCCATATTTGATCAAAGCAGATAATGCTCTGAGGCAGAGGGGACAGCAAGAGAACAGTCGGACCACTGTCACGACCACCCCGGGCATAGCGCAGGCGTTTCCCTTCGACCGTTATAAACTCCGGCTTCATCACGAAGGGTCCAGAATGCGCAGATATGCGCGACTTCGACGCACGCGCCGCAGCCTTGACCCTCGAGTACTCTGGTGTCACCGCGAGCAAGACGTTCGCGTTCAGTTTATCGAACATGCTAAGCGGATCTTTTGTAGCAGCCATGTCAGTAGTTTTCCTTGTATGTCATAAGGCGGCGGGTACCGCAGATTGTCAGGTTATCTGTCTTCAGGAAAACCGAACCACGGGCTCCAGTCATCACGGACTTCGACGATCCCTTTCTCCTTAGCCCAGCCCTCGTAGAGCGCGACCATCTCGATGAGCAGCTCTGGCCGATCAGCGTTGAGCGGTGTCGTCTCGCCAGGATCGTTACGAATGTCGTAAAGGTGCCACGCGCCGTCGCCATACATGCCCGTGCGCACTCGGCTTGCCTTGAAGTCGCCTCGTACGACGTAGCCGTTTCCGAAGAGTTCGAACGCGTGCCACGCGTCAGCGGGCCGCGGGCTCTCGGCCTCTCCTTCTAGCCATGGGCGGACCGAGACACCAGATGGCGGTTTGATGTCGCGGTCTCCGAAGGCTGTGCCGGGATGCACTACCCCCGCGTAGTCGAGGATTGTCATTGGCAGGTCCTTGACCGACGCGAAGTCGGCGGTCTTCACCCCGGTCCGAGCGAAGTCCTCCCCGCTTGGCGGCAGGACGATCATTGGCACGCGTACACCGCCTTCACCGATAAACCATTTCCACCACGAGAGTCCGCCCGTAGCCGAGTTTGCCATATCAGTGCCAATATAAGCGTAAGAATTGCCGCGACCGATATCCTCCTGCGCCGAGCTGAAATTGGCGTCGATCCACTGATTCAGGGCTTTGCTGCTCAGTACGCCGTCACCGTCGAAGCCCTCGGGGCCGTTATCCGACATATATATAATAAGCGTGTTGTCCCGCTCCTCGGTTTCTTCGAGGTAGTTCAGCATCAGGCCAACATGGATATCCTGGCTCTCCATCATCGCCGAGTAGACGGCCATGCTTCGGGCCTCCCGCCGCTTCTGTTCCTCGCTGAGGTCGTCCCACGAGCCAAGCAGCGGATTGGCGGTTGAATCAGGAAACGGGGCGTCCTCGGGGATGATCCCGTTCTGTTTCTGGCTCTCGAAACGTGCACGTTTCAGGTCGTCGTAGCCCATTTCATAGTAATGCTGTTCGTACTTGCTGATCAACCAGTCGGGAGCCTGCAGGGGCGCATGCGGCGTGGTATAGGCGACATAGGCGAAGAACGGTTCATCGGCGGCGCGTGCCTCTTCCAGAAAGCCGATCATCCTGTCCGTCCAGAGCGTATCGGAGAAGACGCCGATCGGGCGCTCCACCCGCTCGCCGTTCTCGAAATACGGCTCCTGCGGGACTTGACCGGCCTGAAGAGCGGCCGCCTGTTCGGGATCTGCCCGATCCACATGAAAGACGCCGCCATTCCAGTGGTTCGCCCCGCCGGTGTAGATCCCGTAGCTGCGGTCGAAGCCCCACTCCTGCGGTCCTTCGCCGCCGTGACGGGTGCCGCCCAAATGCCACTTGCCGACCATCGCTGTAAAGTAGCCAGCATCCTGAAGAAGCTCCGCGACCGATGCAGTTGTCCTGGTCAGATAGGCCTCGTACCCCGGCTTTCCCTCGGCCGGTGGATATTGGGTGTAGTCGAACGCGCCCAGGCCGATCTCGACCGGGTCATTCCCGGTCATCAACATGCCCCGTGTGATCGAGCAAACTGGCGCGGCATGAAAACGGGTGAAGACTGCACCCATCTCTGCCAGAGCGTCGATGTTCGGCGTCTGTGTGACCGATCCCGCGAAACCAAGATCGCCGAACGCGACGTCGTCGCCGACGATGAGAAGGATGTTAGGTCTGGAATCAACTTCCTGCCCAAATGCACTTGTCGCAAGAACAGCGGCTGCAATAGCACTTACCAGAGTTGCTGTGCGATTTGTTCTCATCTTTATCTCCGTCTATCTAGTTAGAGCGCTTTCGGATAACGAAAGGTCTTTGACCAAAAAGCACCTAGTGCCGGTCAAATCGCCGTTTCTTGGGCCGTTCAGCGGGCTTCGCTACGATATTCTGTCGGTCGATTGTAAAAAATGTAGGGGAAGTATACGATTTCGGCACGAATGCGTGGCTTTCTGAGGGGACGTCATGAGCACCGCCAAGAATAGCACTCAACTGGTATCCGTGAAGCGCCAACTTAGGGACGCTGATGAGTTGGTCGGATCATTTCGGGGATGGAAAGGCAGCATTGCGCAAGTCTCGCGTGGCAGCTTTTACGGCTCCTTGGCGATGGCGGCAGGTCCCAACCTTCGCGCATTCTCAGCTGAAACAAATCAGGCACTTCTGACACGCGGTGACGCGGACTGCGATTGCGTCACCTTTATTCCGGTCACTCGAAAAAATGAGAGCACCAGATGGCGTTCCACGTATCTGGAACCGGGCCGCCTGCTTATTAAAGGTTCCGAGATCGGTTATCATAACCAGACCGAGCCAAACTCTTGCATTACAGGGCTGATTCTTAGTAAAAAGTTGGTTGATCAGGCTGTTGCGATACTGGCTCCGGACAGGGCAGAACAAGACTGGACCACTTGGTCGGCTCTTCATACAGAGCCCCGGGCAACTTTTTACCTGGAACGTCGGATCAGCGAGTTAGTGAGTTCGAATGAAAGCCAAGGCCAAAGCGCCTTCGTACGGGACGTCGAAGCCGATATCATACGTATCCTGTGTAATACACTTGTCACGGCTGATGGGGATCCACTTAAGGTCCGTCCTCACAATCGGGCCGAATTGGTCTCACGAGCAACTGCCTACATGCACGACCGCCTGACGGAACAGATCACAGCGATGGAGTTATGCCGCACATTTGGCGTGAGTGACCGTCTACTTCGGGTTGCTTTTAATGAGGCGCACGGGATGGGGCCGCTATCATATTTTCGCGTTATGCGTCTAAATGCAGTAAGGGATACCCTGCGCGCGAAACGTGGCCGCGACGAAACGGTTGCAAGTACATTGGCCGCAGCGGGTATCACGCGCCCTTCGGCCTTTGCGGGTGAGTATCGTCGCCATTTTGGAGAACTCCCTTCCGAGACACTTGGCGTCAGAGGGTGGAACGGCGTTCAGTCCATGACCCGAGCAATCGCTTAGCTTTGAGTCGAAATCGACCTTAGTTTGGCTGGGCTAAAGCGAGTGTTGGCTTTATGCGGCTCGTGAGACATCGGACATAGGAACAGCGAACGGCCAGATTGGGTTTCGGCCATTCAGCCCGTTGTGAACGGCCGCTTCGGGGAAATCTAGCCGCAGTGCCACGCTACTATTGTGTTCCTGATCCGTCGAGTTCAACGAAATGCGCTGCACTTGCATCGGGCGGCTTCGTCCGCGTTGCAGTCATAGCCGGATTTCTTAGCAGCGTCTGCTCTCACACGAAGCGGTCGTTCGCGGCTGAAGGTTCGAATTTTCCGTGCCCAGCGACCGCTCACCGACGCTTAGCTGTCATCTGAGCAAACAACTCGAGTGACCGAGTTGAGCCCAGAGTCACGGATGCTGCGCCAACGACGAATGTCCGCATTCGCCCTCTGCCCACTTCTCCTGTAGTCTTTGTTTCGGTGGGAAACGGGGAAGAAACATGACGAGCTTTAAAGAATTGGAACACCAAGGATGGGCTGAGAAAGCCCGCTTCTACGACGATCATTTCGCCGGGGTAACCCGACAGGCGATTGACCCGTTGCTTGCGAGATTGGGGGATATCTCTGGGTGTCGTTTGATTGACATTTGTTGTGGCACTGGGGATCTCGCTGAAGCTGCTGCTCTTGGTGGTGCAAAAGTGACGGGCGTGGATTTTGCCGAACCGATGATCAAAATTGCGCGGTCGCGTGTGCCGGTCGCAGAGTTTGAAGTGGGTGATGCCGAAAAACTCAGCTTTGACGACGCGATATTTGATGCGGCGACCTGTGCTTTTGGTCTGTGGCACGTCGCTGATCCGGACAGCGCCATTTCCGAGGCCGCCCGCGTGCTGAAGCCGGGCGGGTCCTATTCCTATACCGCTTGGCTTCCACCTGACGAAGGGTGGGACATGATGGGCCTGTTGATGACCGCAATCAACAAACACGGTACGAT
>JARFQY010000338.1 GCA_029287535.1 Filomicrobium sp. | reverse complement strand
CCCCTTCATTCGGGCCTCTTAATTGGTGGTTCTCTGGATGGTTTCGGGTAACGGTGCTCGCACGCTGAGAGCCTCATGCGACCGCACGTGATTGTACTGGCGCAGCCACTGACTGATAACGAACTTTGCCTGCCAGGTCGTTGCGAACCACTCGGCATTGAGTACTTCATGGCGCAGCCTGACCCTGCAGCACTAAACGTTGCAACACCATGAGCACAAAGCCATTCATAGCCCGTTCAGGGGACGGAGATTAAGCATGGTTGCCCGCGTCGGAGCCGGACGGTTCGTCCTGCAGTCGAAAGAAAGGCACCTATGTTCCTCACTTTTAAGTCCGGCCTGGCGATTGCCGCCCTTCTGCTACTGCCGCTGGTCTCGATCACGCAGGCTGACAGTCCGCGCAACAAGGACCATTGCTACGCCGACTGGTCTGCGGCTGCAGCCGTCGTCAAGCGCGAAGAGCTAGTCAGCGTTGAGGCGTTGGGCCGGCAGTTCCGACGCCAGAAACTCGGCGACATCGTGAAGACACAGCTGTGCCAAAAGGACGGCGAATTTATCTACCGCTTGGTCGTCCGTGCCTCCAACGGACGCTTCAGATCAGCCATTTACGATGCCAGACGCGGCATAGAGGTGGGTATCGCCGGGATGAAATGAGTGAACAATTTCCTCCGACCAAAACCTCGCGCCACGGCAAAAGCTGGCGTATATGATTGTGAAACAGCAGTCGATCCGCGAGGAAATCAATTGCGTGTACTTGTCGTCGAAGATGATGCTGACCTCAATCGCCAGCTGGTCGCTGCACTGAGCGATGCAGGGTATGCCGTCGATAGCGCATTGGACGGGGAGGAGGGCTATTTCCTCGGCGACACCGAGCCCTACGACCTGATTGTTCTCGACATTGGCCTGCCTAAGATGGACGGCATCTCGATCCTTGAGGAGTGGCGCCGCTCGGATAAGAAGGTCCCCGTCATCATTTTGACCGCTCGCGATCGCTGGAGCGACAAGGTGCAGGGTATCGATGCGGGTGCCGATGACTATCTCGCGAAGCCCTTCCATATGGAGGAGTTGCTGGCCCGCGCCAGGGCACAGCTGCGCCGCGCCGCCGGACACGCCAAAAGCGAGATTGAGTGCGGGCCCGTCCGCCTCGATACCAATTCGGCCCGCGTCACATGCGAAGGAGAACCGGTCAAGCTGACCTCGCACGAGTTTCGCCTCCTTGCATACCTCATGCACCATCGCGGCCGCGTTGTGTCGCGCACCGAGCTCGTCGAGCATCTCTATGACCAGGACTTCGACCGTGATTCAAACACCATCGAAGTCTTCATAGGTCGGTTGCGCAAGAAGATCCCCGCCGAGATCATAGAAACGGTTCGCGGGCTGGGTTATCGCATCATCTCGGACGACGATGAGGCTTGATTCAATCGCCTTTCGCCTGATTGCGGCATCCATGGCGTGGACCGTGCTCGTCCTCCCGCTAGCCGGCTTTCTCATCTATTCGCTCTATCAGGAAGACGTACAGGCCAGCTTCGACGCGCGGCTTGAGAAACTGGTGACGGCGATCACCATAGACAGCATGCTGTCGGATGCCGAACGGCCGATCACGCCGACAAACCGGTACGAACCTTTGTTCGAGGTGACCCATTCAGGCTGGTACTGGCAGATCAAACCGCTGGATAATCAAGGTGGCCTCACGCTGCGTTCTGCATCCTTGGCGACCGCCACGCTGCCCTCGCCCCTACAACTCGACTACCCGGCGGACCCGGAAAGCAATATGCGTTGGCGAAATGACTCCGGGCCCGATGGCAAGCCTGTTCGTATCGTCGAGGTGGTGGACACACTGGGACACCAGGACGGCAAGCCTCGTTACTCGATCGTTGTCGCAGGTCCGTCAGAGTGGTTGGAGTACTCCGTTTCGACCTTCAGGAACCGGCTGGCACTCGCTTTGGCAGTGGCCGGCGCCGCTCTTCTGGCCCTCATGTTTTTCCAGGTCCACTTTGGTTTGGCACCGCTACAGCGGGTGGAAAAGGCGCTCTCGGAAATTCGTTCGGGCAAGGCTGTCCGGCTTGACGGCGCGGTCCCCGCCGAAATTGAGCCCCTGCGTGATGAAATAAACGCGCTCATCCAGTCCAATGAAGACATCGTCGAACGTGCTCGAACCCAAGTCGGAAATTTGGCGCACGGTCTCAAGACACCTTTGGCCGTAATGACAAACGAGGCCCGGGGGCATGGCGGGCAGCTTGGAGAAAAGGTCGTCGAGCAGACTCAGATTATGAGCGACCAGGTGCAGCATTACCTTGAGCGGGCCCGTATCGCAGCCAGAGTGGCCGTTATCGGCCGCGTCACACCGCTCCATGAAGTCGTTGACCCCTTGGTCCGTACACTCAGCAAGATCAATCAGGACAAGGGCCTTAAGATTACCGTGGACTGTCCTGAAGAGGCGCAGTTCCAGGGGGAAAAGCACGATCTTGAGGAGATGCTGGGAAATCTTCTCGACAATGCCTGCAAATGGGCCACATCACGCGTCAGTCTGAGCGCCCAGGTGGTCGCTGCGCCCACCCAAACGGGCCGCCGCCGACTACGGATTGTTGTTGAAGATGATGGTCCGGGCCTCACCGCGGATCAGAGGACCCGTATCGGCAAGCGTGGTCTGCGCCTGGACGAGACCAAGCCCGGAAGCGGTTTAGGCCTGTCGATCGTCATCGATCTTGCTCAATCATACCGCGGCAACCTGACGCTGGACGCCGCGCAACTCGGCGGCCTGAAGGCCCAGCTCGACCTGCCAGCTGTATAGGCCCCAGTTCACGGGGGTCCTTGGAACTTCAGTCCACGCCGAACTTTCGCCCGAATCGCAGTCATTTGCTGGGGTTTGGGAATTCGGATCGACTCACGATAACACCGGTCGAGGAAAGACCGGAATAGCCGGGGGTATCGGCAATCATAATCGAGGGGATGTTGCGATGCGCAACTCTATTGCAGCTCTGGTAACGGCCACCGCACTGGCGTTGGCGGGATGTGGACCAGGCGGACTGTCAAAAGCTGATGGTGGAACCGCAGTAGGCGCATTAGCTGGCGGGATCATCGGCAATCAGGTCGGCAATGGAACCGGTCGGGTGCTCGCGACGGTAGCGGGCGCCTTTGTCGGCGGGGTGGTTGGGCATACTATCGGTAAGTCTCTGGATGATCAGGACCGCCGTCTGGCTCAGGAGGCTGAACTTGCTGCCCTGGAAGATGGGCGCTCCGGAATCGCTCGCCCTTGGCGCAACCCTGACAGTGGGCACTACGGTGAGGTCGTCCCGCAAACCCCTTACAAGCGCGGCGCCAACCATTGCCGAGATTACACGCATACCGTTTTTATCAAGGGACGGCCCGAGACGATGAGCGGTACAGCTTGCCGGAACGGAGACGGTACGTGGTCGAGCATCGGTTAATCGGTTTGCCCGGCGCTTGAACTGCGCGATTGCGTTATCATATCCGACTTTG
>JARFQY010000302.1 GCA_029287535.1 Filomicrobium sp. | reverse complement strand
ATTATACCCTGTCGATTGACCTGGACCGAGTTGCTACAATCGAAAAACGTTGTCGGGCGTGTTTCTTACCTACCATCTCTTCACCAAGGCCCTTTGTTTGGTAGCGATGTCAGCGACCTGGCCTTCGGCGGTCCATCAAGTGGCAAGCGAATCAGAACCTTGGTGCCACGCGTGTCGGTACGCTTCATGATCTCAAAACACCCGCCGTGCACGTTTTCGACCGCAGTTTGCGCCTCGCTCGCTCGTCCAGCAGCTGCCAACGCCGCGGACAGATGCATGTAAGGCAGATAGCCCGCGTCAGGAACCTGACAAGCTTGTCGGCAGTTTGCGATGGCCTCGTCATGCCGACCGAGATTACGAAGCGCGCTTCCTCTGATGATGAGCGGCATCCAGCGCAGCGGCCCGCGCGGGTTGAGCCGAATGGCAGCAGATAGAGGTGGAATGGCTTCCTCTGCTTGGCCTGTGCCATAATAGTAGCTGAGCCCAAGGCCATAGTGACCCCACGCGAAGTTGGGATTGATCGCGATTGCCGACTGCATCTCGCCGATCGCCATTTCGGCTTCGCCTCCAAACAGCAGCACTCGCCCCAAGCTGAAGTGGGCCATCGGTTCATTTGGATCGAGAGATACCGCGCGTTCAGCAGACGCTCGGGCAGCTGTTAGAGCTGTCGTCACATCGTTTGTGTAGCCAAGGAGCACGGACCCCAGAACAGGGTAGGCAAGATAAGCATGGGCCGGAGCGAACTCTGCGTCGCGCGCGATCGCTTCCTGGAAAAGCCCAATGGCTTCGGCATGGTCTCGTTGATTCATACGATAAAAATGCGACAGGCCACACTGGAACAACTCCCAGGCATCAAGGCTTTCCGGCGGCTTACGCCGCGCCCGCGCGATCTCATGTGCCCCGATCTCCGGCTCGACTGCGACCACAATCTGTTCAGTGATCTGGTCCTGCAGTTCGAAGACGTCGTCCAGACGACCGTCGAAGCGGTCAGCCCAGAGGTGACGGCCTCTTGTGGCATCGATTAGCTGCGCGGTGATACGAGCGCGGTCGCCCGCCTTACGAACGCTGCCTTCGACTACGTATCGCACACCCAATTCGCGGGCGACCTGTGCTATGTCGATAGCGCTGCCCTTGTAGCTGAACGAAGAGTTGCGGGCGATGACGAACAGAGAGCGGAAGCGGGAGAGCGCGGTAATCACGTCCTCAGCAATACCGTCCGCGAAAAATTCCTGATCGGGGTCTCTGCTCATGTTGGCAAAAGGAAGCACGGCGATCGACGGCTTGTCGGGAAGTGACAGCAGCTTGTCAGCCTTCGGTGGATCGCTTGCCGGTGGACCGGGTTGCCAGTGCCAGACCCGCACAGGACGTGGAACGTTCTTTACCGTTTGTTCGCCGCAGTCCTCAAAGGCAACATCCACCCTACCCGCCAGGTGGTCATGGACCGTCCCCGATATGCACACGCCGCCCGGTTTTGCCAAGCCTTCGAGTCGCGCGGCAACGTTGACGCCATCGCCCAGAATGTCGTCACCATCGATGACAATGTCGCCGAGATTGATCCCAATGCGGTATTGGATGCGTCGGTCCTCAGGAAGATCAGCATAACGATCGGCCGATTCTCTCTGCACCTCAATGGCGCACTTCACGGCATCCACGACGCTGGGGAACTCGACCAGCAGCCCATCGCCGGTCGACTTGACGATGCGACCGCCGTGTTGGGTGATCGTGGGGTCAATGACGTCGTCCCGATGCGCTTTCTGATGCGCGATTGTGCCTTCCTCATCCAGCCCCATGAGCCGTGAGTAGCCAACGATATCAGTCAATACGATGGCGGCGAGCCGGCGTTCCATCGCGGTCCTCCCAAGCGGAAAGATTAGCCGCGGTCGGCCGACGAATCTATCCTTGCGAGCGACTGAGGCGGATGTCGGTTCATGTGAAGCGTTTTGGATGCCGGCCCAATGACGACGGTGGCATCGAGCGCCCTGGGCACGGCTTTCGGCAGCTTCATCCCAAAAAGCCGACATCGGCGGATAGAGGGTCGACGAGGTGATTTCGCTTCTCGTGGATGTCCGCAATTGGAAGTGCTTCGACCATTGGGAACGCCGGACTAGCGCCCCCCCCCCTCGACCCGTATTTTCGGCGTCGGCGGTGTGATCACTGGTGCGCAATGAGAGTCAAAGGTCAGTGCGCGACGCCAATGACCTTGAAAAGGAATAAGATCACATGCCTGGGCTTGGACAGCGTGTTACAGCGCTTCCAGCCAGGCGGAGACACCCAATCTCTCATACGCTTTGGCCGCGGCGTCTTTTGCTCGGCGGGCAGACGAGGAGTTGCCCCGCCGCGTCAGAATTGCCGCCATTTCGGCTCGGCAGTGGGCAATCTCGGGAATGGCCCCGCGGTCTTCAGCGCGATCAACCGCCGCTTCGATGGTGCGTTGCGCGGTCTCGAGATCGCCCAGTTCTGTGAGCGCCCGCGCGCGAAGGCGCAACATGTATGGTTTATGCCACCAGTCGCCGCCGTCCTGTCCGCGACGTTCGACGACGTCGATATGCGCCAGGGCCTCCTGGGCGCGACCGGTGCTGACGCAAACATCCGCCAAGCGGAGCAGGTTCCAGGACTCACTCAAGCGCAGGTTCAAACGACGGGCAGCGTCATTGGCGTACAAGAGCGCCTCTTCGGCCTTGGCGAAATCACCAATCGAACGGAACCCATCGCCAAGCCACCCGTAGGCCCACGACCGGCCGAAACCCAGGTCATGTTCCTCGACGACCGCACAAAGGGGCTCCAGCAAGGCGATCGCTTCCTCGGCCCTGGCTGACTCGATCAGAAAGTTGGAGCGCCACTGCTTTGCGTGGAAATCGTCGAACGGCTTGCCAGTCTCGCTAGCAATGCAGAGCGCCTCGTTCGACCATCTATCCCCATCAGCGTAGCGACCGAGACAGCTCAGCATTCCCGACAAATTGCCGAGCCAGTTGACCGAACTGGTGGCGGTGGTGGCCAGGTTCTCGTAACGAAAGGTCGTAGCCAGCTCCTCGGCGTGTTCGGACGCGAGGCCTGCGGCGCGTTCGATCTCGCCGTGGAAGAAATACCCCATCGCCAGCACGGCGGACGCCGCAATGAGCATGCCTCGATCGCCGTAGCGCGTTGCCAGATCGACCGTTTCCTCGCCAACGGCGATGCCGGTCTCGACACGACCTAGATGGTGCAGGACGTGGGTCTTGTTGATATTGGCGATTGTCGCTACGGCACCCTGCCCGATCTCATCCGCGAGTCGATTGGCTTCGGACAACGCTTCGAGCAGGCGCTCGTACATCCCGAAGGCGCCGAGCGACGGCCTGAGGTTCATGCAGATGTCGAGAACCTGCTCGACGGTCTCCCGGTTGTTCTGTAGATGCTCCGCCGCCGCGAGACCTGCCTCCATGAAACGTAGCGCCTCATGATGCGCGGAGCGTTCGTTGGCGCGCTTCCCGGCGCGGCGGTAATAGTCCAGCGCCTTGTACCAAAGCTCGCCCTTGCGAGCGTGGTACGCCAGCGCTTCGATCTGCGCGTCCTTCTCTTGATCGCCCGCCCGCGACATAACGGTGACGACACGTTGGTGCAGCTCTCGGCGCCGGCGAACGAGCAAGCTGTCATAAGCGGCGTCTTGGATCAGGGCGTGCTTAAAGACGTAGCGACCATTTGGCAGCGTGCCGCGCTGTAGCAGGAGATCGGTATTCGCCAAAGCTGTAAGCGCGGCGTCGATCCGCTCGGCCGGCATTCCTGCGACGTCTTCCAGCAAGCCGCGATCAAACTCTCGCCCAATCACCGCGCCGATCTGCGCGACTTCCTTCGCCTCGCCCAGCCTGTCGAGGCGCGCGAGCAGGGAAGCTTGCAGCGTTTCCGGCACTTCGAGGTTGTCGCCACCTTGGTACGCGCCATCGCGCTCCAAGACCGACTTGGTCAGCTCTTCCAAATAAAGCGGCACGCCGCCAGCGCGATCAATGACGCCATCTACGAGTTGGGTCGGTACGTCGTGTCCTGCGATCGAACGGACTATCTCCGCCGACTGATCGCGCCCTAGGCGGTTCAGCACCACGGTCGTAAGGCGAATATCGCCCGCCCAGGGAGGCCGATATTCCGGTCTTTGAGTGATTAGTACCAGGATCGAAGCCGACGCGAGGCTGGCGATCAACTCGGTGATAAACTCCTCTGTGGTCGGGTCGATCCAATGAACATCTTCCACGATCAACAACAGCGGTCTGTTACGGCTCAGGGTCAGCGCCTGATCGACCAGGACCGTGATAATCCTCGAGCGGAGCTGCGGCGGGTCGAGATGGAGCGGCGTGAAGGCTTCGCCAATCGGCAAGGACATTAGGGCTAAGAAGACCGGCATCGCCGACGCCACGTCGTCCGTGGTCTCAGCGATCAGTCGCTCCAGCTTGTCGACCTTGTCGCGGGCGCCGTCCGCATCGGCGAACCCAGCGGCCCGACCCAACTGCCGCACCACCGGATGCAGCGGTGTGTTGGCGTGCAACGGCGAGCACTGATAGGTGATTTGGACATGGTCGACCTCGACGATCGACGCGCGGAACGGCCGGATCATTCGCGATTTGCCAAACCCTGCCTCGCCGGAGAGCGCCACAACCTGGCCACGTCCCTGCTGGGCCTCGCGCCAGCGCTCCAGGATTAATCCAAGCTCGTGATTCCGGCCGACGAGCCGGGTCAGCCGACCTGCGTGAACCGCGTCGAAGCGATCGGTGGCTTCGCTCTCACGCTCGATACGCCAAGCCTCCACGGGCGTGTCGAAGCCCTTAAGCGACTGCTGTCCAAGATCGGTCAGCTCGAAGGCCGCCGCCAGCATGCGTCGCGTGGCGGTGTCAATGACGACGTCGCCCGGCGCAGCGATATCCTGTAACCGCGCTGCAAGGTTTGGTGTCTTGCCTGAGACTGCCTGAGCGTCCGCCGCAACTTCGCCAAGCAGGTCGCCAACGACCACCTGACCCGTTGCGATCCCGGCGCGCGCGGCAAGCGGTAGGCCGTCCCTGAACTCCAAGCGCCCGACGGCCGCGACTGCATCCATGCTGGACCGCACCGCACGTTCGGCCTGGTCCTCATATGCCTGCGGCCAACCGAAATAGGCGAGCACGCCGTCACCAAGATACTTCGCCACATGGCCTTCATAGCGAGCGACACAGCTAGCGACGGCATCCTGGTACCGCCCCATTAGTTCGCGAAGATCTTCGGGATCAAGCGTGCTGGCGAGCGAAGTGGAGCCGACCAGATCACAGAACATGAGCGTCAATTGTCGCCGCTCGGCCCCTGTCGCCGTCCTTGTCGGTTCCGGTGCTTCCTGCGCCGATCCAATCGCGTTCTCAAGCCGCGCGATTGCCGCGGCGAACTTGCGCCGGGGACCCATTGGTAACCCCAGCTCCTTCAGGTCGTCTTCGGAGAGATAGGCGGCGGCTTCCAGATCGATCTCGTTCGCGCCAAATACGTCCTCGTATTTGGCGAGGCCTATAGCCTGCAGAAACTGTGCTATCGATTCGGTCACTGGCGCACTCCCTACCGGCAGCCAGCCTATTCGATCTCGTCGCCGATGTCCGCGTCCGTGGAGAGTTTTGCCGGCCCAGTGCGCCGACGAGGCGGACATAGATGGCGATTGTGCTCCGAAAGCCGACAGCTACCGCATGCCCCGCAAGTCACGAAGTCATGGTCCGCTATGTTGAGAGCTGCGATCGTGGTCCGATGAGAGCAGTGGCCGTCCGGCTTGGGCGCGCCGATGCCTGCAAGATCCCAAAAGGCGACATTGCCGGATACTGCGTGGTCCGGCCTACCTGGCCGATCGACGCTGTCCGCTTTCGGAGGCCAACCGGTAGATTTTTTAATCTGACAAACAGCAGAGTGTTACCCGAAGCACGCATTTGGCATCGT
>JARFQY010000256.1 GCA_029287535.1 Filomicrobium sp. | reverse complement strand
AGTTCTCGAAAGCCTCTCTCACAATTCCAACCTTTCGTGTATTTGTATTCTGACAGGTAGGCGTTTGAGGGGACTTCGATAGCGACGCAGCTATCTTTTCTTTTCCGGTAGCCACGCTCGCAGCTCCATTCATCTCCGTAGCGTTCGCCGTTTAGAAAGCCATGTTCTGGGACCTTGATTTCAACGCATCCATCGCCGCCAATTCGATACCCGTGCTCGCAATCCCAGCCTCTGCCGAAGTAAGAGTCCGTGTAATAGCCATTTGTGGGCAGCTTGATTCTCTCACATCGTTCCTCGACCTGGCGAAAGCCTGAAGCGCAATCCCAACCACTACCGTAACTGCGAACGACTGAGTTGGTGGGTCGAGCGTTGTCTGCAGCCTGGGCCTTCGGCGCACCCAGAATTTCTCCCGTCAACGAGGCGCAGAGTGTTAATCCGACGAGCAGTCTTGAGGCCAGGCCAATCCGCATCCTGCTTTGTCCGATCAAAAGTTGAGTTTTATGCAGAAGTAGATCGCAGTGTCGTGCCTGCTCAATTACAACGGATCCACCAGCACTCCGACTCGGATGGACTCAAAGGGCGCTGCCGCCGTTATCGGTGGAAGCATCTATGGGTCTGCTAATTGTCGGATTGATCCTTCGCTGTGTCGGAGTCTTCACTTTCGACATCGCCGTCGTCGATCTCCTCATCAAGCTCCAGCAGCACGTCATCGTCATCTGCGACAGCTTCCGTTGTCGATTTCGCCTCGTCGGGCGTTTGATTGCTCAGTATCGCTGGAGCGCTTGCAACGACCGCCACCGGCTGAGGCCGTTGCGCGGATTGCTGCGACGTCCATGGCGCCGTGCGGCCAACGTTGTGGGCTCTTGTCGGCTCCGTACGACGGGGCACCACCGGAGGCGGCTCGAATGTTTGGCTGCAATTCGGGCAGATTATCGGCGTGCGTGCCAGATCATAGAACGGTAAAGCGCAGGAGGCGCACAGTCGCTTTACTCCGCGGGCATCGGCTAGTCCCGAGCTAATACCGCTCACTTTTTTTCTCTTTTCCGGCTTTCGCCAAGTTGCTAAAACTGGAACAAACGAAAACGAATTCAAGCCGAGACAATCGACGAGAAAAAAAGAAGATCTTAATACGAGGATGCTTTTCAGATGTAGTGCTGAAAACGCGAAATTACAAGATAATATTTGAGATATATTTTGATGGTGGCCCTTGTTCTGAGTCGCTAAGCCGCGGTTCATACCCAACATTTCGCCTGTTTTCCCACCTCTTGGGCCCACTGCACCCCATCGAAAACTGATCACATGCCGTGCTGCTTGGCATGTGAATGAAAAACGCGTTGAGCGGATCTGGCGGCGGGAGGGGCTGAAGGTTCCTGCCAAGCAACCGAAGCGCAAGCTCCTGTGGCTCAATGAGCACGTCATTGCGGCTCTTGGAAACGTCGATGGCTACCAACGCAGCATCGATTGTCGTAGGATCTATTCTGGTCATGGTCGGGCTTCACCAAAGTGGTGATTCGACACCTTCACTTTAGAGATCTGCAGCCCGGCCCTGACCGCCTGCCTGCGTGTTGAGGCGCCACAGGCGATCATGGCCTCCAAAGACCAAGTTCCTGATGTGCTGCGGGCCGGCGTTCTTAGCAGCACCGCTCCGAGATTGGCTGAGGCATGTTGGGATCATGCCCGTCCGGATCTATCCCGGTTTGCCGTGGGAGAACGGCTATAACGAGCGCTTCAACGGGACACTCCGCCGAGAAGTGCTGAACGCCGAGCGGTTCGCGACGACACGGCAGGCACAGACCGTCATCAATCAATGGCTTCGACAGTACAATCACGTCCGCCCCTACCATGCCGTTGGCATGCGTCCGCCTGTCCCAGGAACGTTATTAGAGAACCGTCCCCTCAGTGGTACAGAACAAGGGGGCTATGCAGCTTATCTCGCCCTTCGCAGGGCATTTTCGCGCGGCATAAGTGCTAACGTGACATTGCCCTCGTCACTTCCCTTGACTTGGCTGAACTCCATCCATCCCTTGATGCCCGAGCGCGCACCGTAATACTGATGATTGATCTGACCGCCAGTCTAATGGGCTGTAGAATGTCCGATTGCCTCACGAGGAGTTTTTAAAGTGGCCTCCAATATTCCGAACCATGCCCCTTCAAAACTTGCGATGGTACCCTTTGTAAGCGTCGAGCACATGATGAAACTTGTGAACGGTATTGGGGTCAAACAGTTTCTGTCCGAGCTTTCAGGTTATGTCGAAGAAGATTTTTTACGATGGGAGCTGTTTGACAAGACGCCTCGGCTCGCTACCCATTCCAAGGAAGGAGTGATCGAGCTCATGCCCACCAGCGACGGTGAGGTTTACGGCTTCAAATACGTCAATGGTCACCCAAAGAATATGAGTGAAGGATTTCAAACCGTCACCGCGTTTGGCGTGCTGGCAAATGTCAGCACGGGATATCCGATGCTCCTTTCGGAGATGACGGTTCTCACCGCACTGCGCACGGCGGCAACTTCAGCCCTTGCGGCAAAGTATCTCGCGCCACAAGGTTCACGCTGTATGGCGATGATTGGTAACGGGGCGCAATGCGAGTTTCAAGTATTGGCCTTTGCGGGGATCCTTGGGATCAATGTTTTCAGGCTCTACGATATCGATGCCACAGCCACCGACAAAGCCTCGCGCAACCTTTCGGGGAAGGGCTTCACAATCGTGAAATGCAAGTCATCCCAGGAGGCCGTCGAGGGTGCGCAGATCATCACAACGTGCACAGCAGACAAACAATACGCAACGATCCTGACTGACAACATGGTCGGCACGGGCGTTCACATCAACGCGATTGGTGGCGATTGCCCAGGAAAAACCGAGTTGCACCGCGACATCCTGTTGCGTTCGGATATTTTCGTTGAGTACGCACCACAAACGCGGATCGAAGGCGAAATTCAAAAGCTCCCCCAAGACCATGCAGTAACCGAGCTGTGGCAGGTCATGACAGATTCTAGTGAAGGCCGTCGCACCGACAATCAGATTACTCTCTTTGATAGCGTCGGCTTTGCGATCGAGGATTTCTCAGCGCTGCGGTATGTACGTGACCAGTTGGCACATACTACAAATTATATCGATCTCGACATGATTGCCGATCCGGACGATCCGCGCGACCTGTTCGGCATGGTCATGCGGGCCGAGGATGAGTGGCAAGCCACTATTTGCTAGATGCGTGAGCGTACGAGAGCCGCCCGCCAGCTTCACCTCGATCTCGCGCAAAAGCTTCAGGCAGTCCTCATCCGAATGCCGCTCCCGAGCCATCAATCCCTCCCATGCCACTAAGCAATCAATGGCACGGTTTTACGGGGCTAAGACAATCGATGTTTGGCGTCCGGCCAGCCATCAAGCCACGGTGATAGGCACCGATGTTCCACATGCCAACATCATCGCCCATGATGAAGACGATATTCGGCTTATCGCTGCTTTGCGCCATCGCAGGCAAGAAAATGGAGAAGCTAAGTATCGTTAGACCGAGAGTTAGAAATCTTGTGGCTAAAATGAATTTCACTGGCTTTCCTCCAGAAAACGCCGGTTTTTTTTGACCCCCGCAGGTTAGTCGAACGCCTCTGTCAGAAGCCAGCAAATCTTGACCGTCTGTGCTCGCGGTAAAATAGAGTTGGTGCTGACCACCTACGGAGGAGGCGAGTGACCGCTGGCCGATGACTCACGTTCCTTAACTAGCGGCCTGCTTGCTCGATGGCCCCTGCGCCACCGATGCCCGCAAAGTCCACATTGCGGACCCGCGCGCCCAAAGCAGTGGAGGTCCGGTTGGTGCAGAAAC
>JARFQY010000244.1 GCA_029287535.1 Filomicrobium sp. | reverse complement strand
GTGCCGGCCCGATTGGGGCCGACCCGCGCGCCGAGAAATCGAGCTAGGATTTGTGCTCCAAGGCAGATCCCGAGCAGCGGTTTTCCTTCGCTTAGCGGGACATGCATCCATTCAATTTCCCGCCGGATCGCCTCGCAGTCGTCGTTGACGCTCATTGGCCCGCCGAACACGATCGCCCCGGAATGTTCGCTTAGAGTGTCAGGCAGAGGATCTCCGAACCGCGGTCGCCGGACATCAATCGGTATGCCATTAGCTTCAAGCCAGCGCCCGACCCGACCCGAACAGGAGCGCCGCTGATGCAAAATCACCAGCATGGGCAGCTTTTCAGTTCTCTCTTTGAGGCTCTGCATTCTTGGCGGCGACAGTTATGGGCGGCTCGATGTCGGCTTGGACAACTTCTGGCCGGGCCAGAGTAGGCCACCGACAATGGGCACAAGGATATTGTAAGGAACGACGCCTGCGAAACGGCTGAACAGCCAATTCAGGAACCCCGGCACAATGAGTCGATGCCCGAGTCGGAAGCCGCGGTAAACGCTCGCCGCGACTTCATCCACGGTCAATGACGGTATCAAATAGCGATAAAGGGCGTTATTGGCGCCCATGTGTGCGTGAAACGACGTTTCGACCGGACCCGGCAGCACGCAGCAAACACGAACTCCGCGTCCACCGACCTCGCTTGCGACAGCCCGCGTCAACGATACGACGTAGGCCTTGCTCGCATAGTAGGCCGCTTGATATGGCCCCGGCGTCAATCCGCCAAGCGAGGCCAAGTTGATGATACCTCCCCGCCCGCGCGAGATCATTGCATCGAGGGCATGACGCGTAAGTCGGGTCAAAGCCGCCACGTTGAGTGTCACCAGGGCATCGATTTCCTCGGGCTCCTGATCCACGAAATCACCGGCAAGGCCAATGCCGGCATTGTTGATGAGCACATCGAGATAGCAGTGTTGGGCCGCTAAGGCCTCGTCGATCCTTTGGCCCGCGTCGGTCCGGGTGACATCGAGGGCCAAGACCATCGGTGCGGCCCCGTCCCGGTCGTGAATTGCAGCGGCGGCCGACTGCAACGCCGTCCCGTCGCGTCCAATCAGCATCACTCTACGGCCGCTCGCGCCAAAGCGCTTTGCAAGGGCCAAACCTATGCCGTGCGAGCCACCAGTGATGGCAACGGCGGGCGTGCGTCCGGCGACGGCTGAGACTGCGGCCGGTTCAGGCCTTGCCCGGCGGCCGATCCAGAGATCAGTTATTGAAGAGAAAGCCATTTGAAAGCGGATGTCCTGGGCGGCGGGATTCATCACCACCCACCATATCCGCTTCGGTGCCCGTCGTCAGAACGCGCTAACCGGAACTGGCGAGGTACGGTGTGGCTTCGAGCGCTTGAAATCTTGGCCACTGGTACGGCGGATTGGGCGGATCGATGCCTCACGATTACGGGCCTGCCACAAATCATGCTGCATCTGCAGCCCGAGCCAGAAGTGCGCGCCTTGCCCGAATGCCGCGCCAAGGCGCATGGCAAGATCGAGGTTGATATCGCGCAGCTCTCGCAGAATCTCGTTCAGCTTACGAGTGGAGATCCGAAGGTGTCTGGCAAGCTGTGCACGGCTCATTGAGTAGTGCGGAAGAATATCTTCCCGTAAAACTTCTCCTGGATGAGGCGGAGAAGTATCTCGCCCGAACAAGTCCTTCGAGGTCATTGTGCCGATCCAATAATGTTGTTTGATCCAGGCGTCAAAGAACTTACCAGCGCCGCAGCCTTTGGAATCTCTGCCGTTTCACGAGATGGAGACTGGTAGAGTAAGGTTAACAAAAGGTTAATAATGACGGTTATACGACACAGTGCTAGTCTACTGTGGCAGTATTAAGGGTGTTTCTGGAGTTTTCTTCGCCCTGAAGAAGATTAACGGAAGAAAAAGCGCTCGCCGAGAATAAGGTGGGGGAGAAAAATCGGTCTAGCCGAGTCGATACAACTTGAAACGAGCGGACTGACCCACCAGCGAGCCTGAATCACTCCAGCCAGCAACCCCTGAATACTGCACCAGATCAGAGCATCCGGCTCTGATCTGGCTCGCGAATTGCACGGTCGCGAATTGCAGAACGGAGAAATAGCGCTTGTTCCCTGCGGAGCAGATGTTCCGCGCAATTGCTGAATGATTGAAGCGGGGGTCACAGCCGTTGACCCAGGAGAAGCAGATGCTGCTCGATTTCTTTAAAATGGTCGTCCATCCGGACCACTACCGGTCGAACTGGCGTGATGGCGACTTCATCGTGGAATTCGTCCCGGATACCCAGGACGACGTCATGGATGCGGAGACACGTCCGACTGGCAAGGAAGCTGCCACGCAGGTGAACGAGGCACCGGTTTCTGAGCCCGCCGAGTGACTGGCACGCAAAGCGCTTTTTGGTTCAATGTTGCCACTCGCGGCGAATCACGCGAAAAATAGTGCCGCATAGGTCAATCGCTTGCTGACTTGCCAAGCATGCAAAGGCCCTCACGGTTTACGCCGCGGGGGCCTTTCGCATGTCTGTGCCGGCTTGGGGGCAATGTTCCGGCCAAGGAGTTGGCACGGCGACCGATGAATAAGCCATCAGTGCCATCACGAATAGCGCTTGCCATTCTCCTCGCACGCCTGGTCGTCCGCGTGCTTGACAGCTTGGTGATTGAAAAAGCTGGTGCCGCTTAGGTGACTTGAACACCTGACCCCATCATTACGAATGATGTGCTCTACCAACTGAGCTAAAGCGGCTGGGGTTCGGCGCGCATCCCGCGCGCGCCGAATTTCTTTACCCTAGAACGTGGTTCGTTCAAAGAACCTTTATGCGGCGCTTTTCAGCGCAGGCCCGGCGTCACGAATGCATCCGGAATGGCTTCTCCGGCTTCGGTTCGTCGCTTTGAGCCTCCTTCTCCGGCCCCGGATCGTCAGGCGCTCGCGGTGACACGAAAATGCGCGCCCCGCTGCCGCGTCCGGACTTGTCAGCCTTGGCGTCTTCCTTGGATACGCCCGCCTTGGCCTGTTTGCTGCTCATGCCTCTCAGGGACACTGTCGGCTTCACGGCGGTGGCACTGGCGGCCTTTGAGGCACTGTCACCGTTACCGCCGGCGAGGCCTGCCGCTAGGAAGCCCGACGTGCCCGCTTTCGCGCCGCCGCCGTTCTCCGGCCTAGCCTCCGTTCTCGGCTTGGCGTCCGCCGACCGTGCCTTGATCGCCTCATCCGACTTTGCCGGAGCGCTCTTGGCTGCTGGCGCCGTCGATGTGGCGGGCTGATCGGTCTTGGCGGCAGGTGCTGCTGCTGCCGGTGTCTTCGCCGCCGTGGTTTCCGCTGCCGCGGGTTTAGCGGGTGCGGGTTCCGATTTAGTCGCCGCGGCCGGTTTCAGTTCGGATGGCGCTTTTCCCGCCATGGCGGGCGCCTCCTTCCCGTCTGTTGCCTTGGCAGCTGTCTCTTGAGGCTTGTCCTTGGCGGGAACGCTGGCTGGGACGAGGGTGGCCTCCTTGACCGTTTCAGCCGGCTTGACCGCCTCCGGTGCTGTTACGGGTGCCGCTGCAACAGCTTTGTCAGCCGTGGCCTTCGTCTCTTCGACGATCGCCGGCGTCACGTCTTTGGCCTCAGCCGCGGCATCTCCCGGTGCGCCGAGCGCCACCAGCTCTTCCAGCTTCCTGGCGACAATCTCGTCGGCTGTTTTTTCCATGTTTTCCACGGGCACGCGCCATTGGAAGGCATCCAGGGCTCCGGTCACCGGTGAAACCGCC
>JARFQY010000226.1 GCA_029287535.1 Filomicrobium sp. | reverse complement strand
CAGTCCCCGATCACCGTCATGGCGGCCTTACGCGCAGGTTTGGTGGTCGTCAACGTGAACCCACTATACACGCCCCGAGAGCTGAAGCAGCAGCTCTGTGACTCCGGCGCAAGAGCGATCGTGCTGCTCAATACAGCTGCCGGCCGCCTGCAAGAAATCGTGGGCGAGACGGATATAGAGCACGTCTTAGTCACTGAACTCGGCGATATGCATGAGAGTGTGCGGGGCGCTGCGATCAACGCTTATATGCGCTACATCAAACGGATGGTTCCTCACTTCTCGTTGCCTCAGGCCATAAGCTTCAAACGCGCCTTGAAAGAGGGGGAGCAATCGTCATTTAAGGCGCCTCCTATCGAGGCCAACGATCTTGCGGTCCTACAATACACCGGCGGCACAACAGGTATCCCCAAGGGCGCGATGCTACTCCAGCGCAATTTGGTGGCCGCAATGCTATCGTGTGACGCGTGGCTGCAGACGATCCTACGGCATCGGCCTATTGTCGGCCAAATGACAACCGTCTGCATCTTGCCACTCTACCACGTCTTTGCTTTTGTCAACGCCAGCCTAATCGCTGCGTCGAAAGGAGGGCATTGCCTACTCATACCCGATGCGAGAAACACCTCGCTCACCATTAAGGCTCTCAAGGGGCGGCGTTTCCATAGCTTCTCGGGTGTCAACACGCTTTTCAACGCGCTCACCGAGCATCCAGGATTTGCAACACTGGATTTTGGTGAACTCAGAATGTCGGTTGGCGGCGGCATGGAGGTTTCATCTGCAACGGCGCAGCGTTGGTTGGAGGTGACGGGCTGTCCTATTGCAGAGGGCTATGGGTTGACGGAGACAACGTCCGGCATCTGCTGTAATCGTCTCGATCTTGACGCATTTACTGGAACTCTGGGCTTGCCAATGCCAGGCGCCGAAATTCGCATCCTGGACCCTGCAGGACAGCAGACGCCGTTCGGCATCCCTGGCGAGATATGCGTGCGTGGCGCAACCATCATGGATGGGTATTGGAACCAACCGGACGCCACGCGTGAGGTCATGACAGAAGATGGTTTCTTCAGAACTGGCGATCTTGGAAGCATGGATGAGGATGGTTTCATCACTTTCCTCGGACGCCAGAAGGACGTGATCGTCGTCTCAGGGTTCATGGTGTATCCGAGAGAAATAGAAGACGTTGTCAAGGAGATGGACGGCATTACGGACTGCGCCGCCGTCGGCGCTCCGGATCACAAGACAGGCGAATCCATTTGGTTGTTTGTGGTTGCCAACGAGGCCCAAAAAAATGAAATTGAACAAAAATGCCGGCTGTCCTTGGCGGCTTATAAGAAGCCGGCTCAGATTGTTTTTCTAGACTCCTTACCAATGATTGGTCCCGGCAAGATTAACCGAAACGCATTGCGCAGTCTCGCCGCCCAGTGATAATCTACCAACCATCACTTTTCTTTTCCCAACCTACGCGTGGCCTATTCATTAACAAGGTACAAATAGCTCTATACTATTCTAGCGACTAGGCAGATCGTCGAGCCGCGAGGTTGGATGTCCGGCGATGCGGGCTGGGACGTTTGCGAGGCAGGCCTGCGGGTCGACGCCGTTGAACTTGGCCGCGACGAACAGGCTGTACATGGCGCCAGCACGCTGGTCGCCGCGGTCAGAGCCGGCGAAGGGCCACGACTCGCGTCCGAGGGCTATGCCGCGCTCGGCAGCATTGTTCGATCAAGACACGAGCCCATCGTCGAGGAAGCGCGTAAAGACAGGCCAGCGCGTGAGCATGTCGTCCATAGCTTTCGCTAGGTCGCTCTCGCGCGAGAGCTTTGGGCGTTCCGCGCGTCGATGGGTTTCCAAGTCGTCGACGAGGGGCTGGCTCAGCGCCCGGCGAACGGAACGGCGATCCTCAGCATTGCTGCCGTTGATGCCGCGCTCGACCTCGAAGAGGGTATCGATGCGTCGTACGACCTTCAGCGCCAGCGGCGAGATCGATGCCGGTGCCTTGCCTGAAGCTTTGCGCCGCGTATTGGCTTCGATATCGGCGAGTGCAAAGAAGGCCGTTCTCGGGTCCGCCGAACGTGATGACGGTTAGATCCCAAAAGCCGCCGGTCAGTGTGCGATGCGAACGATGCGCTGAGCCGACAATCAAGTGAACCGATCGTCCGACTTGAGATATTTGCGGCGGAATTTGCCTCAGTCCAGCTTCTAGGTCATGATCACCAGCGGCTCAAGAACGATGCCAGCTGATGGATGTGCCACGCAGCGCTCGCGATATGAAGGGTGTCATACGATAGGTGTGCTAGGGAGATGTAAATTCCACGGCGATCAATGCATTCCAGATTGGCAACATGCAGTGCGCCTTACAAACTCTAAGCGACCGCAGCTGTTTGCCTGAGCTTTGTGGGTATCCAACTTGACGACCGTCACCGGAGTACGTCGCCTCGCCGCCATTGTTGTGGCGGATGTCGTAGGTTATTCCCGCCTCATGGGCGCCAATGAGGAAGCAACGCTCGATGCGTTGCAGATTCTGCACGCGTCGATCATAGAACCGCTAATCGCTGAGCATTCTGGCCATTTGTTTAAAAGTACGGGCGACGGCCTACTGATCGAGTTTACGTCAGTTGTTGAAGCTCTTCGTTGTTCCATGAAAATCCAAAATGGCCTCGCGGAGCAGGCGCTTAAGCAGCCACCAAGCGAGAGAGTTTGCTTCCGTATCGGAATCAATCTTGGTGACGTTATTATCCAAGATGGTGATGTCTTTGGTGATGGTGTTAACGTAGCTGCGCGGCTCGAGCAACTTGCCCCGCCTGGCGGCATATGTATCTCAGATGATGTCTATCGCCATGTTGCAGGAAAAGTTCGCGCGAAATTCACCAGCGGTGGAAAAAAACGGCTGAAAAATATCGACCGCCCTCTTCAAGTTTATTATGTGTCGCCAGAAGATAATGCGTCGCCTGCAAAAGAAAGGATATTTGCAACATCAGATGGTTGGCACTGGAAGGTAAGTGCAATTGCTGCTGCTATAATTCTATGTTTTCTGATCGCAGCCTTGGCCTGGTTTTTCAGAAATGGGGCTCCATCGGACGGTCAGGCTGATGTTGCATCGAAGCCCCACTCTTCTCTCCGGCTTCCAATCGTTGCTGTTCTTCCCTTTGAAAACCAGACTGGCGACCCAAAACAAGACTATTTTGCTGATGGTTTCACAGATGAGCTTATCGGCGCGCTTGGCCGCTTCAATACGCTCCGTGTCATCGCCCGAAATGCCACCAGATCACTCAAAAGCAACACTACAACCGATGCTTCCGCGTTATCCGCGGATCTGGGCGCGGCGTACCTTGTGGAAGGTGGTGTACGTAAGTCGGGTGAGCGCCTGCGCGTATCAGCCCGCCTGACAGACGCCCGAACCGCGACGGTCCTTTGGTCACAGCGTTTCGATGGAACGATATCCGACATATTCTACCTGCAAGATGATATATCCCGTCGAATTGCGGGCACGCTTGCTGCCGGCATCATTCAGCTGGAGGCGAAGAAAAGCACCGGCCGCCCGGTACCCCAGCAAGGTGCCTACGATCTAGCACTTCAGGCGCGCGCGGCCCGATCAGAGGCATCCAGGTCGGAGAACCGTCGTATTCGAAACCTGCTCAACAAGGCGATCGAGCTTGACCCAGGATACGCCGGCGCTTACAGCCTGCTCGCGGAGGCCCTATATGCGAGGGTCGCCCTCGGCTGGACGGAATTTCCAGGTCGCGATGTCCAACAGGCCGAAAAGTTGGCACGAAAAGCAATTGCGCTGGCGCCCGATGCGCCAGATGGCCATCGCGCCCTCGGTCGTCTTCACCTTCTTCTGTCCGAATA
>JARFQY010000220.1 GCA_029287535.1 Filomicrobium sp. | reverse complement strand
CGCCGACTGGCTGGCGGATCCAAAAGTTTCATGCCAACCCCGCTTGGCGAAAGGCCCCGTAGCTCAGCTGGATAGAGCAGGTGACTTCTAATCATCAGGTCGGGGGTTCGAGTCCTCCCGGGGTCGCCAATGATTTCAATGACTTACCTCTCCGTCGCGATGGGCGTAAAAAATTTTGCTACCACCCCACTACCACGCGGATCCAAACAGCGACCCGGCTCTGGGTCGCAATCATGACGACATCCGTCACACCGCCGCCCCTTGCTCCTTGAGCCCCACGCCGATCACCATGCGAGTGCCATCGACGTCGATGACCGGTAGGCCAACCCGTCGGAAGATATCGTTGATCGCGCCGGCGATCTCCTCCTTCGCTGCGAGGGACGATCTGGTGCGCCAGGGACAGTCGGGCAAGCCGCCTTCGTCCTGTCTGAGCGCTGCGCTTCCGCACAACTTCATTGCAGCAGCATAAATAGGCCAATGCCAAGCGCTGGCCCAACAAGAGCCGCAAACACGATCAGGAAAATATGAGTTGCAGTCATGGCTGATGCTCATCGCGGTCCTGCGCCAGGGGCTCTCACGCCGCCCACCCACTATGTCACCTACTGAAATGTCAGGATGGGGTGCCTTCACGATATTTTTCCTAGTTCTTCTCGGTTTCATTCACGTCACGACTGAGGGCAGCATCAAGGTCGTGTGGATCGATCGTAAAGACCTGCCACCCTTGCTTATGAACTTCATTTATTGGAATGGTTATTGTGGTGCGAACTCTTCGATAGGTCGGCAAGGATGTTTCGGCGATGCTCTCCTCATCGGTTTCGACGAGATACGTTCCGGCCGGCAAGGCTGAAGTGATGCCGTTGAGCCGGAAGGACTTGTTGAATTTCACGGATCGAAGTGTGGTTCGCTTCGACATCATCATGCACTCTCAAATAATGCTGCGAGCAACTGACGCTTGTGCCGAGCTTTTGCGGCCGGCAAATCAATCAGGGGCGTCGTCACGTAACGAGGCGATCGTGCGCTCGCTGGTTTGATCAACGTATGATCCATCAGGGCTATGCAAGAAGAGCGTGGAGCGGGTTGAGGACGCGAGCGAGCATCCAAATGCTAGAGCATGCTCGCGCGTTAAAAAAAACGGCATAAACTCTCCTCGTTCCGGCTTACTTTCCAGGAGCCGCCGGCCATTTGCTCGACATACATATTGTGTCTTGACATTTATAAACATCCATTATTGTTTATTAAACTGGAAGAGATCAGTGTCGGCGGACCCAATCAGAATTGTGACATCAGAACGACGAATACTAGGTAACCAAACGCTGAAGCTGTCAGAACCATACAGGTGGCGTTGGTTAAGGATTCGATGTTCGCTGGCTCTATTAACGCGCGTAAGGAGGCGTGCATTTACTCAACTCCTATAGGTTGCGGGGAGGGCTGCTTGCGCACGAAATCATTTCGCGCGACACGTAGCAGCCACTCCGCGGTCCGCAATTCTAAATTTTAATATGATAGAATGACGACTTTCAGTCGGTGCGAGTTTTTAACTCGTCCATGTGCGCTGTTCGTCAAGTCCGTATAGGGATGCCATGTAATCCCTTGTGAGAGATACATCCATGCGCGCCTTCTAGTTGAGAGTCAAATTAACTTTTTGGGACGGGCGCGTAGCATTGATACGGTTTTATTGACCGTATTTGCCGTAGCGCGGGTAGTTCCCTCTGCGCCGTCGGAGCTAATTTTTTGGCAAGGCAGGCGCCGCGTCGTACTCCTCATGTGCAGCAAGCCTGGGGTGCGGCTTTTGATCCGGGCGAGTTGCGATCGTCTGAGCATCGTCATGATTGCCAATGGGGGCGGCGGGGGCGGCGCAGTCCGCCCACCAGGGTGTGCGTCGGGATCGAAGCGGTGTCGCGGCGTTACCCAAGGAGCGATCGGGCTCTGCTGCCCTGGTCAGGCCCCAGGTAGCGCCCCATAGATGCTTGCCTTCGAGGCCCCGACCTTCTGCATGCTCATCCCGGATGAGCTTGACCTCGTCTCGTAGGGCCTTCACACGCGCCGGATCGATCCGTTTCCGGCCCAGGCTTGCGCCCTTCCTTTTTGAGCATTGCGTGGTACTTCCGCATGGCCTCCACACGCCGTTCCGCAATGAGGTCGCGCTCGAACTCTGCGAACACCGCGATCATCCCAAACAAGGCGCGGCCGGCGCTCGTGCTTGTGTCGATCGACTAGTTGAGCATGCGCAGGTTCACACCCTTCTCCTGAAGCTGCTGCGCAATTGGCATGTAGATCCGCGGCCGACCTCCCCAGCCGGTCGAGTCTTGTCACGACACGAGTGTCGTCCTTGCGCATGAAGCGCAGCAATTGCGGCCAGCTTGGGCCGATTGGCCTTCGACTTGCCGCTTACCAGTTCCGCGAAGATGTGCTCATCATTGATGCCCCGCGCCTTGGCGCGCTCGATCTGAGCCGATAGCCCAGTTTCTTGTGTGGCGATCGGCCACCGCACGATCTTTCACGCCTACCGCGACGGTGCCCACCAGGTCTTCCTGGACGACAACAGGACAACTTCGCCGCCAGGACTGGGTCCAGCCAGGCATGACTGCGTCCAGCTTGACCAAACCATGTCCGGCCTGGCCAGGCACTGGCTTGCTTTGGCCGCAACAAACGGAGGAGTGGGATGTAGCGCAAGATGGATTGTGCAATGCGGGCGGCCATGCAGATTCCGAAGGGGACGTGGAGGAGACCCGGCCCCCGGGGGAACATCATTTGCGTATGGCACAGGCGGAAGGCTCCGCTGCCGGACGTTCAGATCGGCAAGGCCCTGAGCGAAATGCTGCTATCGGGTCATCACGCCGCCTGACTGCTGCTGATGCTGCCAGGGGCCGATGTAGCCCTTCGACCAGTCTGGCGGCATCTCGCAGCCGCGCGGGTCGTGGCAGGAGCGCCGGGCGGGCGAGCCGGCAACGATCGTACCCTCATACTCGCTCGGAATCGGGTTGGTGACGTAAGGGAAGCTATCAGCCGAGGAATAGACGTTGAGCAGCAGCGGGCGCATGCGCGCCGAAGCGTTTCGAGCCGAGCCGTGGATGACGCGACAATTGAGAAGAACGAGAGAGCCGGCGGGTCCCGTCATCGATTCGGTCCTCTCCCGCCAGTTCTCCGGCATCTTCTCTTTCGGGATGCGCAGGACCCAGTTGCCGTCATCGTCGTACATGGAGCGCAGCGGCTCCTCGTGGCTGCCCTTTACGGCCTGGAGCGGGCCCTGTTCCGGACCACAGTCCTCGAGGTAGAGACCGATCGTCACCGGGCTGTAGTCGGTATGGGGCCAGGCGTTGATGTCGTGGTGCCAGTCGAAGACCTGACCGCCTTTCGGCCATTTGAAGTTCAGCTTGGAGTGGTAGAACTTGACGTCGGGGCCACAGACATCCGCCGCGACGCGAACAATCGGTGATGCGCTCGCGAACTCCCAGAAGACCGGATGATGGGATACCGGGCTCGTCAAACGGCGCAGGCGCGGGTCTTCTGCGGAATGACCGTCCTCGAGAATAAAGATGCCGTCGTTCCGGATGACAGTGCGGGAGCGGTCGATCATTTCGTCGACCGCCGCGCGAATGCGGGTCAGCCAGGCATCGTCGATCGCGTTTTCGAGGACAAGGCAGCCGTCCTCGAAGAACTGCTCGCGCTGCGCCTCGGTCATCGCCTCGGCTGCGTACTTGCGGATGTCGTCTACGAACATCGCCGCTTCCTTCCACTGGCAGGCTCGATCACGGCCGGGCTAGTTAACCGACATTCCCAAGTCGCCCTTGGTTGAGCTGATGCTACGGACTCTGCCGGGGCGCGACAAGCCTGTCCGGCGCGCAACTCACTGTCGATACGCATAGATAAGCGCTTTGAAATCCGGGAGCCTCTGATCCGCGCCGGCAAACATGGAGTCGAGATGCTGGGAGAAATACATTTCGATAGCGAAGGCCGGGACAAGGTCGTGGTCGGCATCGACTGGTGGGCGACGTTGCCGGCCGTCTTAAAAGTGCCACGGTTCAACGGAGCAGTGCCAAGCGTCCAGCAGGTCAGAAACCCAGAAGCTGGTCAGCGGTGGGCGCTTCTGCCCATCATGGAGAACTCAATGGGTTACAAATACGAGTCTGTCGAGGAGCTTATCAGACTGGCTGATGAGCGCCTCGCGTCCGAGGGTAAACGTCAAAGAGTCGGATCGGAAGTTGATCCACGCCCTCATGAGTGGTCGGATTAAAAGCGTACTCGTCGGTCCTTTGCCTGAGGACGAAGACAAAGGCAGGGATGAGTAATCCGGCCTCGCGCTCCTTCGGGAGCGCCCTCCGCTGACCAGGAGTGAAATTGGTACGACCCGCTTCGCCCGCTACCGCCCGGCGCGTCATTTTTAAGGTTGCCCCACAGAACGAGCTTGCATCCTGTAAAGTCTACGTGAACGACACAGCCAGCACGAGAAAAAGGAGGATCGGATAGATGAAGCGGGATACCCAATTGACCTGATTGGCTAAAACGATCCGGCCGGATCTGGCGAGATACGTCGTGGCAACCGTCTGAACAAGCCCGACGAAAACTAAGATGGTCGAAATGAGAATGAATCGATCCACACGCGTGAGATAGGCGACCTTGGGCAGCAACACGAGTATCGCAAACAGGTAGGCCACCAGCGTCAGGAACGCCGTCGTCGATATCCCAATACTCGTGCCGCCCTCAGTCGGATCGAGCCACCGCGGGACCCA
>JARFQY010000199.1 GCA_029287535.1 Filomicrobium sp. | reverse complement strand
CTTTGCCCGCCGCAGTCAGCGCATGCGCTGTGCCAGCGCTGGCCAGACTGCAAATTGACGATTCTAGATCATGCCGGCCATGACATTGCTGAATCGGGCGTGCGAACGGCACTGCAGTCGGCGGTCAGCGAATTCACCGAGTTGATGCGGATGGCAAAAAACAGGCGCTGATCGACCACGCCTCCTCAACTTCCCTCATTCGAACGGGACATCATCAGATCACCGATGCAGGGGTTGAGCTCCGCGTCCACGAACAGCGCCAGCCAAACCGTTTGTTGCGCAGGATCAGTCCAGGCGACACGGTGCCGGCAGCCCGCGGGCAAATAGATCGCGTCGCCGGCGTCGAGATGACGATCACTCGATTCACCGGCGATTGTAAGTCTGGCCCGACCGGCCACGACCATCACCCATTCAGCTTCGCCCTGATCATACCAAAACCCCTCGGGTGAAGCCTGCCCAACGGAAACGATCCGCTCGACGCGAATGCCATTGGCGCGCAACAGCAGCTCGCTGACCTCCGTCTCTCGCGCGGAGGGCTGCTCCTCCAGCAGATTGCACTGCGATGGTTCCATTCCGCCTCCGTAAAAGGATGCCGCCGCTCTTCAGAGAGTCTCTTCGACAAGGTCGAGGCTCGCCGGATGAAACAACTCCTCCACCATCAACAAGCGCTGGGCAAGACCCTGCTCAAACGAATATCGCATCAGCGTCTGCAAGGTTTTGTGGTTGGGCGCGATGCCGTAGGAGTAATAGTTGTCGCCCATGAGCTCGCGCGTCTCCTCGAACTCCTGCGCATACCATGGCAGGGAATCGAACAACCATGCGTACTTCGCCATGTCGTCATAGTTCATCTGCTTGGACTGGGAGTATGCATCGAACACAGCCCGCACCAGCCAAGGGTTCTCCTGAGCCGTGCTACGCTTTATCGCCACGGCATGCATGATCGGAAAAATGCCCGTCTTCTTGAAGTATGCCCGCTCTGTTGAACGGTAGTCCGGAAACAACCTGGTGACTTTTGGATGACGCTGAACGTAGGCCCGCGGTTCGGCTGCATGAAACAGCGCGTCGACCTCGCCGGCCTCGATGAGATCCGACTCGTCCATTCCCTCAGGGCCGTCCTTGATGGTGATCTCCTCGGGCAGGATGTTCTCCTGCTTGGAGACCTGACCCGCATCCTTGGCCGCGGAATCTTTCCGCGCCACGATCCACTGCACGTCCTTTGGAGCAACGCCGTACTCATCCTGGAAGATGCCACGGATCCACGTCAGCGACGTCGATGAATACCCTGGGGTCGCAATCGTCTTCCCGCGCAGATCTTCCGGTGTCTTGATACCGCGGTCATTGCGGATGAACACGCTTTTGTGCCGGAACTGGCGCAGCGGAAATACCGGCAGCAATATGTAGTCGCGAAAACCTTCATTCGCGTAGGCCAGCATGAAGGGATGCAGCCCGATCTCCGTAACATCCCGGGATTGCGGACCGCTGAACACATCCGTGTTCATGTCGCCGATCGCGGCGAGTTCAAAGCTGACGTCACATCCTTCAACACCAACGCGACCATCAACCAGCGCGGCCAGCCGATCAAACTTGTAGCCGGCCATTTTGAGCTGCAGCTTCTTCGTTTCCGGAGCTGGTTGCGCAACAGCTGAAAGGCGTGGTCCAAGCAGACCGGCAGCAACTGCAGCGGCGCCCGTGATAATCCCGCGGCGGGTGGGATGGTAAACCCGGTTCGTCATTTCAAAACACCAGATGCGGCCAAGGAGGCGAAGAAGCTCGCGTCACGTCCCGCAATGAAAGTCATTAGAGAAAAAAGAGTGACCCGGCGCGCACGAAGCGGCAGGGTCACCAGCGCAACACGTCCTTACTGCGTTAGGCGCGTAACGCCCGTGTAGGGCTCCCCGCGCGCCACAGGCGTATGCGGGTACTTCGCGATCTGCGCGTCATGGCGGGCCTTCATTCCGTCGAACTGTGCCCAAGCCCAAAGGAACTCCGCCATCAGCGGATGCTCCTCGCGCGGGTCCTTGTACAGGTCAAAGAATTCCGCTCCCGCCAGCGCACCTGGTCCAATCGGCAGATGCCGTTTGAACTGCTGCTTCACAATCGCACCGAGCACCGGCCCTTTGTAGATGTGGACATAGTCACGCCGGCCATGCGTATCGCCCTTCAGGATCACGGCCGTCTGGTCGATGCCATCGATCACCCTGTCCCGAGGAATCTGGTCGTACCGCCCGGCAAGTCGAGCAAACGTGTTGAACAGATCGCTGACATGGATGATGTCGCCAACAACCTGGCCTGGCTTGATCACGCCCGGCCAGTAGGCGAATGCCGGAACGCGGACACCACCCTCCGTGATATCGTTCTTGCCGCCGCGGAAATAGCCGTTCTGCCCTGTCTCCGGCCAGATGGGTTCCATCGGACCGTTGTCAGCCATCGCGATAATGAGCGTGTTCTCGGCGATGCCGAGCTCTTCTGTCAGGGCGATGATCTGACCGATCTTGGCGTCCATCCGCTTTACGCTCTCCGCCGACGAGGTCGCGTGCTGCGTGGTGAAGGGTCGGTTGCTATCCTGGTCGGCGAGTTCATAAAGGTTGGGCCACCACTGCAGCATGAACGGCTTGTCGCTCTTGGCGTGCTTGCGCATAAAATCGAGCGTGCGGTCAAACATCTTGGTGTTTGCTTCGACATATTCCTCATAGGAGTTCGGCGTGGAGAATTCCTTCGCTTCGCCACCCTCTTTGCCCTCGACGGTCCACATCCAGTTGAGCGGCCGGAAGCTGTCGTCCATAAAGTACTTCTTGTCGTAACCGTCCGGAGAGTAGGCCGTGCTGTAACCCTGGTTTTCGGCATCAGCATTGAAGGCCTGGCCGGCAAACTGGTTGTACAGACTAAAGATCGCTTCATCCCAACCCTGGTTGTGGGCGTAAGACTCTTCCTGGTCTCCAAAGTGCAGCTTTTCGAACATCCCGGTGTGATAGGTATCTCCGACAACCTCGGCGATGGTCACCTCGGAAGCCGGCAGTCCCATGCGGTGAATAGGAAAAATCGGGAAGATCATGCCGCTGCGCACAGCCAGGCGCCCGGTTGCTGCCGCCACACGTGTCGGCGTGCAGGACGGTTCCGTGTACATGCGCGTGAAAGTCATGCCGTTCGAGGCCAGCTTTTCGATATTGTCCGCCGAGTAGCCCGATATGTCCGTATAGAGACGGCTGCCAACTGCGCCCATGCGCATGTCGTCCCAGAGGATGTGAATGATGTTGGGCTTTTTGCCGAATTTCTTTTCGAGTTCGGCAAGCTTCTCGTTGATTTCGACGTCTTCGGCTGCCCAGCGCTCGCCATTCTTGGCCCACAGCCGTTGAAACTCAGATTCGTGAATGATGCCTTCGGCTGGCTGCGCCTCCTGCGCCGCGACTGCCGTTGACGCAATTGCAAGTGTGAGAACGGCTGACCCCGCAATTTGGGCCAATCGGTTCACCACCGT
>JARFQY010000126.1 GCA_029287535.1 Filomicrobium sp. | reverse complement strand
CTCAGATCCCGCAGAAAAATATAAGATCAAAGTAGAACGAATTTGCCCCCATCGGGATGTCGCTATTTGCTCAATTCAGAACGCCGCCGGCAAGACCGTGCCCAACGCTTCTATAGAAAAAGCTCACAAAAATGTTGTGATGCGGGACGAAGTTAAATTGTTAGGCTATCCCGTCTATGCGCCTGGTCATAGTCATTACCTTGTCGACTCTAAGGTCGCAAAGATTTACGTGCAAAATGCGGTGAATAAATTCGAAATAGATAACCAAATACGCTCGGGCAATAGCGGTGGCCCAATTATTGATTCCGATTCCAGAGTTGTTGGAATCGCACTGGAAGGAGCCCAAAAGGACACGGGTAACAATGGTTGCTTATTTATATCAGAAATTGACGAAGTCTTGAGTTCAGATGCCTACAAGATTTAGCAAATGGTACGAGTCAGATGTCCTCCGCAAGAATTCATGCAGCTTTCTCTACCAAGCGATATTGATGGTGTAATCCACCCAGGATAGGATGTGCCATAACATGACATGACAGGAATTCGGAAAACGATGCCGATGTCTGTGTGGTGTGACAGGAAGTTCGATTGGCAAATTGGGGCACGTGCCACTCACCTCACAACCTTCAACTGCTGCTGGACCGGCATATCCGACAAAGCACTTAATACCAGGAAAGAAAAGCCACCCTTCCGCTCAAGCAGTTGGGTGGATTGCACGTTGAACTCAGCTATCCACTCTCTAATATAAGTTTTGCCTCTTCTAAAAACCGCTTTTCTCTGGTAACAATAAATTTTGCTTTATATGGCTCAGCTGGGTAGTGTGTTTCCATCAACTCAATTGAGTCATCTATTGATTTCCAAATAGGTTTAAACTCGTCGTCGATCTCTCCTTGTTCGTATGATGGACCTTTTACATCTCCTTTAACCCTACATAAGTACCCATAAGAAAGATGAAGCAAGTCCTGTGTGTTTCGCCACTCAATTATCACACCGAGTTCGTTTTCAATGGCTAGATCACATCCCACCTCTTCAATCATGTGTGTGGCGAATTCCTATTCATGCAGCGATGGGTGTCTGAAACAGTCCATTGCAGCGCGATATCCAGCAGTAGTGGCTGAGTTTTGCGCGTAGAGATGGGGGTTGCCACTAACGACTGTCGGCGTATTTCCGCCTAGCGATTGATGAACTCGAACCTGGTTGTATTGCTGTTGAAAGCTAACGAGTGTCCGTTCAGGGTCCTAAGTATTCGAGAAGAAGATGCGATAATGGTGTTCATGACGAATGGTCTCGATGAGTCGCTCCATGAAGGGGTGTGAGCGGTTTACAGCAGAATCACCTCATAACCTTCAACTTCGGGAACACCGGCTTATCCAACAAATCAATCGTCTGCTTGAACCTTTCATTCTTCACGAATGCAGCATATGCTTTCTCAGTTGTCTTGACAGAGGCATGGCCCAGAAGATGCTGAACATCTGTAATGGCAGCACCCCTGCTCAATAAGCGAGTGGCGAACGTCTTTCTGAGATTGTGTGACGCACGTCGGTGACACCGACTCGCTGGAAAGGAGTTCTGCCGGCCTTTGGGTAGATGAATCCGCGGTGGCTGAGGGTCGGCAGGCATCGTAACCTCTGAAAACGAGTTCTTGGGAGTTTTCGGTTGAAGGATACAATAAAGCCAATGAATTCCGAAGGCTATGGAAAGATTGGCGGGCACAAACATTCGCTGGACTAGGACACCGGTATCGTATGTAAGCTTTCATCGCGATCGGCCAAGATCAACGCATCGGCATCGGCGGCATCTGTCTTGGTTCGCCGTACATAGGCATTGACATATTTGGCATGTAGTAACTTAACTTCCTGGCCGAGCAATTGAGCAGTGCGCCGCCAGTAATGTGCTGTTCCGCACGCTTCCATGATCAGTGGAACGGGCCCAGATTGCGCAAGAAATCGGTGGAACCGTGTGCGGTTGATCCGTTTCCGACTAACAATATAATGCTTGGCATCAGCCAGTGACAATTGAAAAAAGATTTTGAAAGGTCCACAGCTACAGGGCTCACAGCCATTTTGGACACCCCGCTTCTGTAAAATGGGATTAAATCCGCTACACTTTCAGTCTATACGTGAACCAAGGGGGGGCGATCCTATCGCCATGGACAGGGTGGCAATCGGTCGGGATAGGCCACAGGTGCCTTGTGCTCATAGTACGTCGACGGGGCGATCGGCAACTGGGCACAGATCGACTCGACCCCTTAGGCATCCCGGTGTGCCTCGATGAACGACGATTGCCTTGGGTCACTGCTGCTTGCCTGTCTGCGGCGGCAACAAATCATCGTCCGCAAATCGTTCTGCAATAACCGTGGCTCTCACCCGTCGCGAGGGTCGCCGGGAGTGTTGTTCTCCCGGAGCCAGTCGAGCATTTCACGGATGCTCCCACTGGCGAGTGCGATCGACGTGTCTGCCGCGCCGTAGTAGACATTCAGAGTGTCATCGTCATCCTTGATGACGTATCCACACGGAAACACAACGTCGCCTACATCGCCGGTACGCTCGTAAGCGGCCTCGGGACCCATAATCCACTTGGTCGAACGCTGCAGGCAGCGCGTCGGATCATCGAGGTCGAACAGAGCAAGCCCGAGCCGGTATAGGCACCCTGCAGGTGTGACGCGCGCGCCGTGGTACAACATCAACCAGCCTTCAGGAGTTTCTATAAGAGGTGTTGATAGACCAATCTTGTTGGCGTCCCACCAGGCACCACGTCTTGCGGTAAGGACCAGCGTGTGATCGCCCCAGTGCTTCAAGTCTGGCGAGAATGACATCCAGATGTGGGCCCGACCCTGTGCGGGTACAGGTCGGTGAATCAACACCCAACGCCCATTGATCTTTCGCGGGAGCAACGCGGCATCCTTGTTTTCCGCCGGCATGATATTGCCAAGTCGCTCGAAGTGCCTGAAATCTTCAGTCAGCGCGAGCGATACTCCGGGTCCACGCTGGGAATAACAGGTGTAGGTGACTGCGTAGGACTCACGTTCCGGCAGCCAGACGACACGCGGGTCCTCAATGCCCCAATATTCCTCAGGAAAGTGCTCCGGGTCTGCCATTAAGGTCGGCTGGGGATCGACACGCCATCCATCAATGCCATTGTCTGAACGAGCCGCACATAAGTGTGAGATTCCAGTGCAGTCCTCCACTCGGCAGAGCAGCAATGTTTCTCCTGATATCAGCCGGATTGCCCCCGGGTTGAAGACGGTATTGACGAAATAGGGCCAATCGAAGGCCGTCAGAAGTGGATTGTTGGCGTGTCGGTTGACCAGCCGTCTACGTTGGTCGGGTTGCTGCATGGTCTATTCCCTCGACAGCGTTAAGGTTGGGCAGCTTGATGATACCTATCCGGCTAAAATTTGTTCAAGTTGATTCTATTGCCTGCTTCCAGAAGGCGCGGGTCGCGTTCGCGGCATATTGATGCGGTTCTCGAGCATCGACCTGCGCAACGACGGCTTATGCATTCCGAGCGCGTGTTCTGGTTGCCTCTTTTGATGTCGCTCATTCTTTCTGGTTGACTCGAGAGAGACATTCGGCAGCGGTCCGATCGAGATATATGGATGCGTCGGGATGCTCCTTAAGAAAGCTGGCTGGTACCTCGCCTGTCACGGTACCTTCCACAGCCTTGGCGACAATGGTTGCCTTGTGGCTGCCCACCGCCAGAAGTAGAACCCGACGCGCACCCAGGATAGAATCGATGCCCATTGTGATCGCCTGCTTTGGGACCTCATCTTCTCCAAAGGAGGCTTGTGCGTCGTGGCGGGTTGCTTCATCCAGGGTAACCCGCCGCGTACGGCTTGTGCGCGGTGAGCCCGGCTCGTTAAACCCGATATGGCCGTTGCGACCAATGCCCAATAGCTGTAGATCAATCCCTCCGGCGGCAGCAATGCATTGTTCGTAGTGCTCACAGTGTTCTGCAACGCAGTCAACCCGAAGCGATCCATCGAGCACGTGAACATTGGCTGGATCCTGATCCACGTGATTGAGAAAGTTCTCTCGCACGAATCGGGAGTAGCTGTGGGGCGAGGACGGCTGCATCGGGTAGTACTCATCGAGGTTGAACGTCACAACGTTGGCAAAGGATAGTCCTTGCCTATGTAAACGAACCAACATCCGATAAACTGCAATGGGGGTTACGCCGGCAGCCAGGCCCAGAACACACGGTCTGCCTCTGTTCCCACGCTCTTGGACGAGCTCCGCGATCTCTCGCGCCGCGGCGGTGCCGATATCATTCGCATCTGCGAAAACCCTGACGTGCGGTGAGCCGGCTTGGTCTGGTTCCCGGGAACATAGACGGTTCATTTGCGAGTACCATGGTGGAGGAGGCGAGTCGGCTCACTATACGCTCGAGGTTTGATCCCTGTACAGGTGCTATTGACTTTCCCCATGAGATGCTGACCGAGAGCTCGGGGGTCGTGCAATGCGAGTCTCGGCGCGGATCAGTCGTTTGTCATAGCTAGGCGGCCAATTAAGAGTTAGAGTGCGCGTAGTTGCATTGCTCGCGGGGCCTGGGGAACTCGAAATATGACGGAGACACCACCGCAAGTCGCTGTCGTGGTCGCCCACCCGGATGACGAGACGCTCTGGTGTGGTGGGCTGATTCTCCAGCATCCGGACTGGCACTGGCGCATCGTCACTTTGTGCCGCGCCTCTGACGAGGAGCGGGCGTCGCGGTTCCGGAGTGTTCTCAGCCTGTTTGGGGCAACAGGAGAAATGGCTGACCTGGACGATGGCCCGGATCAGCGGCCGTTACCGGCCGCAGAGGTTGAAGAGACGGTCCTGCGGCTGCTAGCGCCGGTCGAGTTCGATATTGTCCTAACGCACGGGCCGGGCGGCGAATATACCCGCCATCGTAGGCATGAAGAGTGCTGCCGGGGCGTGTCGATGTTATGGTGCGCCCAGCGACTCTCTACCCGACGCCTTTGGATGTTTGCTTACGAGGACGGGGGCGGCAGCCGCCTGCCCCTGGCACGCGCTGATGCTGACCGACGTGAAATGCTTCCGCCTGACGTCTGGCGCGAGAAACGCAGCATATTGATCGATCTCTACGGCTTCAGCAAGGATAGCTGGGAGGTTCGAGCTGCGCCGCGCGAAGAAGGTTGGTGGTGCTTTGATGACGCCACCGTAGCCCACCAGCACGTGCAACGATGGAGTTCTGACCCATGAAGGCGCTGATACTCTACGACTATCCCCCGAGTCCGGGTGGCTTGGCGACTCAGGGCGATCTGCTGTACCGCGGACTGCTCGATCTCGGCGTAGACGCCCAGGCAGCGCATTTCGAGGCGCCGCAAGAGAAGGAATGGTATTACCACTGGTTTCATCCCGACATCGTCGTCGGTATTGGATATTGGGGACACACGCCTCACCTGATTCAACACCCCCAGCGCTACGGTGTTAAAGCGGTCCCGTGGTTCGTGGCAGACGGGTACATCGCCAATTACCAGGAGGTACTCAATGATCTGCCGCTGATTCTGGTGACCTCGACGTGGGTCAAGGAGACCTATGTTCGCGACGGCATACGGCCTGACATCATCGAGGTGCTTCCGGTAGGTTGTGAGACCGAGCGTTTCATTCCTCGTAGCCGAGACGATCCAAAGGTCCGCGCCGTCCGCGAAACGCTGGGTGTGGCTGATGACCAGATCTTGATTCTGACCGTGGGCGGCGATGCAGCCTCGAAAGGTGCCCAGGAGGTGATGCAGGCACTCGCGAAGATCGATGGGGAGGCTCCCGACTGGAAATACGTGTGCAAGGTCTGGCCCCAGCCGCGCACCGAGCAGCAGAACCTGCTCGACCTGCAGCTTGCGGCGCATCTTGGCATCGACAAAAATATGGTCATCTCGACCGGGCGCCTTTCGCGAAACATCATGCCGTACCTCCTGGCGGCTTGCGACATCTATGCCGCGCCCTCTCGCCTTGAGGGCTTCGGCATGATCCAGGTGGAGGCGAATGCCTGTGAGAAGCCGGTCATCGCCATCAACGCCATGGCTTTTCTTGACACTATGGTACACGGCGAGACGGCATTTCTCGCCGGCGTGGCACAGGAAATCCTTATCAACGAGGCGATCCTCGGTGAGGCCCAGGGTTTCGAAGAGAATTCCCGGGTGGTCTTTTCCCGACCCCGCACGGCTGACTACCGCGCCAGCGTTAATGACATCGCCGCCCATCTGTTAGAGCTCATGCGGGACGCCGAGCTGCGGGAACGCATGGGCAAGGCCGGGCGCAAACGCGTGGTCGAGCTGTTCGACTACCGACTTGTTGCCAAACGCTTTACCGAGATCCTTGGCGATCGAATGGGTATCGATTAACCTCGTGACGACTACGGTTGAAAGTTTTAAGCACGGTGATCCCCTGCCAGAATCGGTTCAGCAGGCGAAGCAGGCTGCTATCGAGGTTCTGTTGCACAACGCGCACGGACCCGTGGACGGTCTGCCTCGCACGGCCGGATGGGGTTACCCGGAGCCTTACACGCGTGACCTCATGCTTTCGGCTTTCGGGATTCTCGTCAGCGACAGCGCGGAGCTTATCGAGACTCTAGGTCGCACGCTAACCGTCCTGGCTCAGAACCAGACCCAGCGCGGTCACATCCCGTCGATGGTCAATGATCCTGCCAACTTGGGGTCTAGCGACACGACACCGTTGTTCCTGATCGCTGTGGCATTGTACCGGTGTGCGACGGGTGACGATGGTTTTCTCGACGGCGCGACCCAAAAGGCTTTGACCTGGATGCAATACCAAAGCCCGGACGACATGGTGATGGTAGGGCAGCTCCCAACCAGCGACTGGCGCGACGAGCATTGGGTTCTGGGCTACGGCCTGTACGTGAACAGCCTGGTTTATGCCTATCTCAGACTCCACGGCCGAGCCGACGAGGGCGACAAGCTGCGCTCCCTAGTGAATCGGTTTGACGTGCGGCGGGACGTTGGCAACCGGCACATTCACGAGGGGCTTGTCGTGCGCTCCAAGCCTTACTACGCGATGTACTCCTATAAGGTCTACAACAACGAGCGATTCGATCTTCTGGGCAACTGCCTGGCGTCGCTCTCTGGGCTGACTTCCAAGAGCCGCCGGCAGGAAGTTGTCCGGTGGGTAGAAAGCGAGTGCGACGCTCTGCGGGCGCACGGTGAGTTGGACGTCGATTTGCCGCCCTGTCTACTACCGTACATACGCGGCAACGACCCCGACTGGCGGCCAAGGTACGAGGAATTCAATCAGGCCGGTGAATACCACAACGGCGGTATCTGGCCCTTTATTTGTGGATTGTACGTGGCGACCTGCGTGGCAGCCGGTCGCCATGGCCTCGCACGCCGCAAGCTGCTAGCCCTGACAGACCTGGTCAGTTTGCATCGGCGTGATTCACTGACGTGGGGTTTCAACGAGTGGATCAAGGCACAAAACGGCGAGCCCATGGGTTGTGACTGGCAGAGCTGGTCGGCTGCAATGTACCTGTACGCAGTTGCCTGTGTCGAACGCCAGAGCACACCGTTTTTCGATGAAGTCCGCGCCCCGCATCACCAATCCGCGGCGAATTAGGCGTTACGCGGCCACAGGTAGCTGATAGAGGCCTCGGCAGTGAGACTGCGACCGGGTATAGTCGGCGAGGCTGGTGAGCGTGCGATCTACATCACCAGCTTTGATAGGGCGTACCAAGGCAAGGGTACGGGGGAGCATGGTTTGTTCCGGGGGCTCAAGAAGTGCTTTGTCGAAGGCGATGTGATGTGATGCTGGCGGGTAGCTATTTTTGCGGTTATTTCCTGATTGCCGACATGCTCAGGCGCGCAGTGGATGTGCTGTTTGAGCAGCATGGTGCGCGGATCACCGATTTTCGCAGAGGCGAGCAGCTCGGCGCGCGCGATCACTTGGTGTGGTGGTCCAAGCCCGCCAAACCCGACTGGGTGAGTGTGGAGGAGTACCGCGGCTATCCGGATGAAATCAAGGTGCGCGAGGTGAAAGTCGGCAAGAAGGTGTTGGTGAGCACGCTCCTCTCGCCGTGCAAAACGCCCAAAGCTGCGCTGGAGGAGTTGTATTGGCAGCGCTGGAACGTAGAGCTGAATCTGAGAAACATCAAAACGACCCTTAGCATGGAAGCGCTCAGCTGCAAAACTTTGCAGATGTGCGAGAA
>JARFQY010000025.1 GCA_029287535.1 Filomicrobium sp. | reverse complement strand
CGCAAGCCCGATAGGCCCCTATTTCCCAGTTGGACCAAACTCATTACGTAGTGCCCCAATCGATCGCCAATTATCTTCGAACCGACGTCGTTAATGTGAGGTTAACACAACAAAATTGCGTTGCGAAACCCCGTAACGTGGTCGTTAGCCGTTAACAGGATGCTGACAGGCAAATACGGCAGAGTCGCGGCATTCGCGCTCGGTCGATTTGCTCCAAGACTTTGAAACAAATCAGTAAAAATGGATGGTGCAGCTTTGCCACGCCGCCGCTGTATACGCTTGAGTGCTGGGCTCTTAGTGGGTTTTCCCCAATGGCATTTCCGCTATGGGTGGAGCAGTTCCCGGCGGCCTTAAACTAAAGATTGCGGCCCATCTGCATGAAGCGGTCCTGACGCTGGCGCCGGATTTGGTCGGGTGGAAGACTTTCGAACTCAGCCAGTGCGAGCGCGATCGCCGTTCCGAGCGCATCGATGGCGCTCTTGGGATCACGATGGGCCCCGCCAATGGGCTCCGAGATGATGCCATCGATCACGCCCAGCTCTTCCAGGTCTTGGGCGGTGATCTTCATGGCGGTGGCGGCTTCCTCCTTCTTCTCGGAATCACGCCAAATAATCGACGCCGCGCCTTCCGGTGAGATCACCGAGTAGATGGCGTGCTCCAGCATGAGGATGCGGTTGGCGGTGGCAATCGCAACCGCGCCGCCTGAGCCTCCTTCGCCGATGACAACCGAGACGATCGGAACACCGAGGCTCAGGCAGCAATCGGTGGATCGGGCGATGGCTTCGGCCTGGCCGCGCTCTTCGGCATCGATGCCGGGATAGGCTCCAGCGGTGTCGACAAGGGTTATGACGGGCAGTGAGAAGCGGTCGGCCATCTCCATCAGGCGTACGGCTTTGCGGTACCCTTCAGGCATGGCCATGCCGAAGTTGTGCTTCAGACGGCTTTCCGTATCGGACCCCTTTTCGTGGCCGATGATCATGACAGGACGCCCGCGGAATGTGGCGGGACCGCCGACAATGGCTTCATCGTCCGCGAAATAGCGGTCGCCGGCCAGAGGTGTGAAGTCCTTGAAGAGGCGTTTGACGTAGTCGTTGCAGTGGGGCCGTTCGGGATGTCGGGCGACCTGCGTTTTCTGCCAGGGCGTTAGCTTGGCATAGGTCTCCGATAGTGCCGCGCGGGCCTTTTCCTCGAGTTTCTTGATCTCTTCGGAGAGGGAGGTCTCGGTTTCCTCGTCGATCAGAGCTCGCAGTTCGTTAACCTTGCTTTCGAGTTCGGCAATCGGTTTTTCGAAGTCGAGATAGGTGCGCAGCTGCGTATTGCCTTCGTCGGGAATTTCTTCGGTATTCGCCATATGAGCAGACCCTGAGGGTGTCGCTGGATTTGATGTCGTTTCAGGTCGTTAGAGCGAGCGGGCGGGTCCAAGTCAAGTGGACGCGCAGGCGCAGTGAATTTTGGCGGACCGGGCGCTGCGTCTTAACGAAGCATGCTGCTTCATACTAAGACCGCAGTTTTCTCTGAAGTAAACGGCGCCGTTTCTTGAGGGCGGCGCTATACATTCGGTGGAATAGGCTACAAGGAAGTAAAGTCAACAAACTTTACAGAACTTGAGTGAGCGAGAGCTGATGCGCACTCTACTTCTTTTGTTCGCGGGTTGGACATCGATTGCCATAGGCGTCGTCTTGTTGCCGCTGCCGACGCCTCTGGGTGTCCCCCTGTTCCTCATTGGTGCGGCGCTGCTGCTGATGGTGAGCCCGGCTCTTCGGGCTTGGTTCAAGCAATGGCGTGGCGGTCACCGGCCCGCGAGTGAGGCGCTGGAGCGTTTCGAAAGGTATCTCCCCAAAAGTCTGCGCGCAGCACTCGATAAGACGCATCCCGAAACGGGCGGCGAACCGAAAGAAAAGCGCCCCGGTTGAACACGGATGGCCTTGCGCGGTCTTGCTCGCGACTTGTTTCAGCCACGCCACTTTCGGCCGTCACGACACTCACGTTGTTGGTTTTTTCAGCTCCGAGAGCGGATGATGTTGTTCGACGAGTTTTTTCAGCCGCTCCTGAAGTACGTGGGTGTAAATCTCGGTGGTCGAGATGTCGGCGTGACCAAGTAGCTGCTGCACAGCGCGCAGGTCGGCGCCGCGATCGAGCAAGTGGCTTGCGAATGCGTGTCGCAGCACGTGAGGGCTGACGCGCTCGGGGTCGAGCCCGGCCTCTTCCGCGAGTTCCTTCAGATCCTGCCCGAAACGTTGCCGCGTGAGGTGGCCTTTTGCGCTTTTGGAAGGGAAAAGCCAACGGGTCGCCACGGTCGGGCTGAGGCTCTCTCCAGCCGTCGTGCCAAGCTGCAAATAGCATTGTAAAGCCGCGCGTGCGTTCGAAGACAGCGGTACTATGCGTTCACGACCGCCCTTGCCCTTGACTGTCAAAATTCGATCGTCACCGGTCAGGACATCTCTCGGCAGAGAGACTAACTCGGTGACGCGGAGCCCTGTGGCGTAAAGCACCTCCAAGAGGCAGTGAAGCCTGACGGCGCGATAGCGTTCGGCGCCATGGGTGAGATCAGTCCGGCGTTTGGCGGTTTCGATGAGCTGATCGACTTCATTTATCGAGAGGGTCTTTGGTAGAGCGCGCGCTCTCCTAGGGCCGGAGAAGCCGTGAGTCGGGTCTTCATCGACAGTGCCTTCGGCGATCAGGAAGCGATAGAGCTGGCGCAGCGCGGAGAGCTTGCGAGCCCGTGACGAAGGTGCCAGTCCTTCCTCGCCGAGAGATGTCAGGTAGCGGGCAATAACCTCGGGAGAGGCGCTGACAAGGGTGTTGCCGGAACGGCCGAAAACGTGCGCCGCATGCTCCAGATCACGACGGTAGGCGGCCAGCGTATTCTCAGCGGCACCGCGTTCGGCGGCCAGCATATCGAGGAAGAACTCGATGGACCGGCTGTTTGCTCTGACACGATCGGGATCGGACATGGTTGGTCCTGTGTGATTATCGAAGACGCAGCACAACAGGAACGATCTTCAACTCCGCCAGGTCAGCCCCTTCGCGCTCGGGGCCACTGGGGGAACAGCGCTTCAAGGCCTAAGAGGCGTGCCTCCTTCTCCATTCCCAGGCGCTTCAGCGCTCGGATGGAATCTCCCAGGGCAATCATGTGCGCGCCGCTTGGGCCATCTTTGCCAATGGCATGAAGAATGATGAGGTTCGCGCGCGCCGTATCTCGGGCCTTTGTCGCTTTCTGCAGATCGGAGAGAACGCCGGTCGCCGGCAGGTGGCCGGTCGCCGGTTGCGGGGTGCGGCTGGCGGCTTCCCATAGGGGTATCGGGACATGGTAATCGAGTGCATCGAGAACGGTCGCGAGGCGGTGAAGCTCGGCAGGGGGGAAGTCCCCGCGCAGCGCCATACGTTCCAGGTGTCGTAGGCTGTTACCACTTTTCGACCGGCGATCGCCGTCGGCAATATCAATCAAGGCCGCCCAATGGGCCAACGCATTTGGGCCACGGGGATCACTCTGCTGGGCGAGCCGTAGCCAATCGCGGGCCTGCTGGTGACGGCCGGAGATGAGCAACACCTCGATTGCCGTCTCGGCGAACCAGCCGATTTCGGGCACGGGGCGCAGGCTTTCGACAGGCCCTGCCATGAGTTTCAGAGCTGTTTGATAACGGGTGGTATCTCGATTCGCGTCGAGAAACGCGCGGATCAGACGGACCTTGCGAAGCGGTGTCCGCTGGCGGACGGCGGCCAAGTACATGTTTGCGCGGCGTCCCGACGGACTGCCGGTGTTCGCTTCGCGTCCGGAGCGCATTTGCTCGATGTCAGAGCCGCCGGTCGCGCCCCGGTAAGCAGTTGCCAGACTTTCGACCGGAACAATGGCTTCACTGACTGCTTTTTCAGTGGCTTCAATACGGGCTGCCGAGGGAAGCTCACTGTCCTGCGCCATAGCCGCGAGCAGCGGCGTGTTGGCGGTTGCCGAGATCAGCTGCCGGGGGTCAGCGCCCGCCTTCTGCAGCAAGCGGTAGCTGAGCGGTGAGAGCTTTGTCGCTGAGGAGATGCGGGGCCGTGAACCAAGTGAGGCGGCCTCCAGGGCGGCAAGCCCAGCGGGATCGAAGCCCTGCTGTTCACGAGCGACATCTGCGGCAAGAGACACTGCAGCTTCATTGCCGGAAACGGCCGCACAATAGCCTGACATCAAAATCGCGGCGTGCTTGTCCTCGGCCTTAAGCGCGTTCGCCTGAGCAATGATATCGCGAGCGCTGCCGCATGCCTGCTTGGTGTCCGCCAATGCGATTTGAGCGCGTGAGCTGATAAGAGCGAGCCGTGCCCAATCGGCGCTGTTCTTATTGTAAGAAGACGGGATCCTGAAATCGGCTGCTTCGCGCAAGAAGCCCAGCCGGTATAGAGCGCCAAGCTGCGATGCGGCCACAGCGCTTTCAGTTGTGTCGACGGACATCAGGGCCTTGGACAGGAGGCGCCTGAGGGTGTGGGACTTTGGTGCCGCAAGGCCGTCCAAGAGGCGGACGGCGAGCTCGGGGTCCATCCGGCTGTCGGCGAAGCGAGCTGCCGGGGCGGCCGTGCTGCCAAATTCCCTTCCGGGAACGCCAAACTGTGGTGGGTTGCCGGTGCTGCCGAAGGAGCCGTCACGTTCGCCGACGGGCTCAAGCGGGCTCAAGTCGGTACGATCAACCGAAGGCGGCGTTGCAAATGAAGGCTTCGAGCTGTCGGTTCCAGGAGCGACAAATCCGGGCCAAGCGTTGGGGTTGGCGTTGCGCGGCGGTGAACCAAAGCGTGGTGCTTCGTTCATCGGTCGTAGCGGCTGTGTCCACACCTGTTGTGGCGGCTTTGTCTTCTTGGGCTTTGCGGGCTCTTCCCAAGCACTGTAGGGCCAGTCCTCCTGAGACATCGCAGCGGGCGCGGCGGTCAGGAGGAGCCCAGCCATCGCTACGCCGCAGACGGTTCGAAAGAGGCCAGCGCCATGATAACATTCGCGTTTCTTGCTCAGAAAACACGAGATCGGGCGTTGCATCATTCTTCGAGGCGCTCCACTTGAAGGTCCTCGATGCGCTGGGAAACCTCGCGCTGATCGGGCTCGAATTCGGTCGCGAGAAAATAGAGACCGGCGAAGACGATCCCTGACAACACCCCGGCGATGAAGAGAAAACGGAAGAGACTTGGCATCTTGGGTTTTCTGGCTCCTCACATGATGTCGTGGCAATACAAGGTGGCTTCAGTGTGGCTGGGCCCGGCCACGCGGCTGTTGCGAAGGCCCTCTAACGCGACTGACACCGCTGATCCACATGAAAACGATAGCGATAACAGCGCCTTATACGAGGCGCTCACCTGCCAGCTGGTTCGCGCGCGCGCCCCTGGGCTTCAGAACTTCAGCAACTTTACAAAGAGCATACCTTCTTTGTGCGTTTCGTCCGTGTCACACTCAAAAAGGATGGAAAGCACTCACGAATTGCCATTTTTGGCCGGTTTCCGGGTTACCGAGTGGCCCCAATGTGCGAGAAGTTCCGCGAACTCAACCAACCTATCTATGGTGTTATGAAGTAGAGATGCGATTCTATCAATTCCAGAGCCATACATGATTCGTTTTGGTTTCAGCCGGCGTGTGAAGGGCCCGAGCCGCGACGAGGTCGCCGGAGTCCTGGAAATGCTTGGAAACAACTCCATCGTGCTGGTCGGGCTAATGGGCTGCGGCAAGTCGGCGATCGGGCGGCGGTTGGCGGCCTGCCTGAAGCTGCCGTTCGTTGATGCCGATGATGAAATTGAGAAAGCCGCTGGCAAATCGATCAGCGAAATCTTCGAAGATCACGGTGAAGCTGAGTTCCGAGATGGGGAGCGCAAAGTCATCGCACGCCTGTTGTCGGGCGGGCCGCAGGTGCTGGCAACAGGCGGGGGCGCCTTCATGGACGCTACGACGCGGGCGCGGGTCGCCGAGCACGGAGTTTCCGTGTGGCTGAGGGCCGAACTTCCGGTTTTGATGCGCCGGGTGTCGCGGCGCGATAACCGACCGCTCCTGAAGACCGGAAAGCCCGCGGCGGTGATGGCCAAACTCATGGAGGAGCGCTACCCAACCTATGCCAAGGCCGACATCGTGGCCGAGAGCCGGGATGTGCCGCATGAGCAGATCGTTTCTGAAATCGTGGCAAAACTGAACAACCTGCCGCCGCGGAACGTTTGACAGTATGCGAAGAACCGCAGAAAGACTGGATGTTCGCCGCGGCACACGCAAAGACGTTTGTTGAGAACCGGAATCGCCATGCCCAGTATTGTCTACTCCAATCTCGCCCAGGCCGGCGCGCAGCGCAGCGTGAACATTGATTTGCCAGGGCGCGAATATGAAATTCTCATCGGCGGTGGATTGTTGAAGGATGCCGGGCGGTTGATCGCGCAGCGGCTGGGGGATGGCAAGTGCGGTATCGTCAGCGATGAGAATGTTGCCGGGCATTATCTCGATGTTCTCGAAGCCTCGTTGCGCGCAGAGGGCCGGCTCAAGGGCTCGATCGTGCTGCGACCGGGCGAGGCCACTAAGTGTTTCAATGAACTGGAGCGCCTGAGCGAGGGCTTGCTCGATATGGGACTCGAGCGCGGGGATATGGTCGTTGCGTTCGGCGGCGGTGTGATCGGTGACCTGGCAGGGTTTGCGGCGTCGATCCTGCGGCGCGGCGTACGACACGTGCAGATCCCGACCTCGCTTTTGGCGCAAGTCGACTCGTCTGTTGGCGGGAAGACGGGCATCAATACTCGCCACGGCAAGAATCTGATCGGGACATTTCACCAGCCCAGTCTGGTTATCGCCGATAGCGATGTTCTGAAGACGCTGCCCGAGCGCGAGATGCGGGCCGGCTACGCGGAGGTCGCAAAGTACGGCTTGTTGGGCGATGCGGAGTTCTTTGCTTGGCTGGAAGAAAACTGGAGCGGCGTTTTTGCGCATGACCAGGATGTTTTGATGCGGGTCGTGGAGACCAGCGTCCGGGCAAAGGCTGACATCGTGATTGCGGACGAGAAGGAAGCCGGCCTGCGTAGCTTGCTTAATCTCGGACACACATTCGGACATGCGCTTGAAGCTGCAACCGGTTATTCAGACCGAATGCTCCATGGCGAGGGTGTATCGATCGGCATGGTCCTGGCTTTCGAGCTTTCGCAGCGACTTGGTCTTTGCGAAGAGGGCACCGCGCAACGTGTTGCTCAACATTTGGAAGCGGCCGGCCTCCCAACCCGTATCAGCGACATCCCCGGTGAGGTGCCGGAGCCCGGCGAGCTCGTCGGGCATATGGGCCACGATAAGAAGGTTCGGCAAGGCCGCGTGACATTCGTCCTGGCACGAGGCATCGGAGATGCATTCCTTACCCAGGACGTCGACCTCCTGCATGTGCGCGAGCTGCTCGATGAAATGTGCCGCGAGGCCCGGCGTGATGACGCGTGAGGAAGTCAAGACCGGCACGGGCCATTGCGTTTTCTCTTTCACCGTGACGCAACAACCATGGCGCAAAGCCGTGATGGCTGTAGCGCGCAATATTGATGTCTCTTGCCCACCTAAGTGGATGACTTGAAATGCCCATCGAATTCTTCCTGACCCTTGGCGGCGTCATCTTGCTGCTCGGGTTGTCGGCGTTTTTCTCCGGCTCGGAAACCGCCCTGACCGCTGCATCGCGAGCGCGTCTGCATGCCCTTGCCGAAGAAGGCAACAGTCAGGCGAAGACGGTTAACAGGATGCTGGCCGCGCCTGAGCGGCTCATCGGTACCGTTCTGCTGGGAAACAACCTCGTCAACATTCTCGCTTCGGCGCTGACGACAAGTTTGCTGATCGGTCTTTTTGGAGAGGTTGGGGTCGCTTACGCGACGATCGGCCTGACCCTGCTGGTCGTGATCTTCGCGGAAGTGCTGCCGAAAACCTATGCGCTTGCATTCGCGGACCGGGTCTCCCTAGCGGTGGCGCCGATCATGAGCGTCTTGATCGTTGTTCTGCGTCCGGCGACCGTGGCGGTCGAAGCAATCGTGAAGGGTATCCTGGCGCTGACGCCGACAACTCGTGACGACGAGGCCAACATTCTGTCAGCGCATAAGGAAATCCGTGGTCATATCGACCTGCAAACGAAAGAGGGAACGGTTGCGCGTCACGATGCGCATATGCTCGGCGGCGTGCTTGATCTGGGTGATTTGCAGGTGGCCGATATCATGATCCATCGGACCAAGATGGAGACGATCGATGCCGACGACCCGCCAGTTGAGATTGTCGATCAGGCGGTCAAGTCAAAGCACTCGAGGCTGCCGATCTGGAAGGATGAACCCGAGAACATCATCGGTGTTCTACACACGAAGGATCTTCTAGCGCAGCTCGCGGAGGTGAATTGGGACGTCAAGAGGCTGGATCTTGCGACATTCAGCAATGAGCCTTGGTTCAGTCCAGACACGACAAGTCTCAAGGAGCAGCTCGATCAGTTTTTGAAGCGCAAGACGCAGATGGCACTGGTGGTGGACGAGTACGGTGAAGTGCAGGGTCTCATCACGCTGGAGGACATCCTGGAGGAAATTGTCGGGCAAATCGTCGACGAGCATGACCCCCATGATATGGCGATCCGCCCGCAAACCGACGGCACGGTCAATGTTGATGGATCGGTGCCCATACGAGATCTCAATCGGCAAATGGATTGGGACCTGCCAGACGAAGAGGCGACCACCATTGCGGGCTTGGTCATTCACGAGGCGCAGACCATTCCCGAGCCCGGACAGGTCTTCACGTTCTACGGCTACAGGTTCGAAATTCTGCGTAAGAACCGCAACAAGATCGCGGCCTTGCGGGTCAAGCCAGTGCCGGCGGAAGCGGCAAGAAGTGCCGCTGAGCAAAGTGGTTGAGCCGTTGCTGCCAGCTTCAGGACCCTTGTCACTGGGTTGTCTCACCGGGGGCGTAGGTCTTCAGTGCCAACGCGTGGATGCGGCCTTTCAGCTCGTCGGATAAAATCTCGTTGACGGCCCGGTGCCGTTCGATGCGGGATTTTCCCTCGAAGGACGGAGACACGATCAGTATTCGGAAATGGCTTTCACCGGTCCCTGGGGAGCTGCGATGGCCGGCGTGCTGCTCGCTTTCGTTGATGATGTCAAGACGTGTTGGCTCAAGTGCGACGATCAGTTTTTCCCGCATTTGTTTCTCGATGCTCAAGATTTGGTCTCCTTGGACTGGTTTTGTGGATTTGGGCGGCCAACGGCGGTGAGGACATCTGGCAAGTGCCGATTTCGCTTGCGACCTACTTAGGACATGGCTATGTCGCGCCCGCAACGTTCGGGCGGGGGTGAACTCTTGCCCGCTTGTGCAGTTGGATTGGAGAGATCATACTTCGTTTCATGAAACTCGAATCGAAATATTTCGACTCGATCCGGGTCGCCGGGAAACGCAGCCGGTCGGCAAAAGCGGCGCCGAAGGTCGAGAAGACCTCGGAGACGCTGCAATGCCAGTGGAAGGGCTGTGACAAGGCCGGATCGCATCGCGCTCCCATGGGACGGGGCCGCGATGGCGAGTACTATTGGTTCTGCGTTGATCATGTCCGTCAGTACAATGCCTCCTACAACTATTTCGACGGCATGTCGGACAACGAGGTCGAGAAGTTCCTGAAGGAGTCGATAACCGGCCACCGGCCCACCTGGAAGCTCGGTGGGGATGCCGAAAATGGCTCCGCGCAAAGCACCGAAGCCAGCGGCAAGGCCGACGAAGCGGTCCGAAAGGCGCGTGATCCGCATGGGTTTTTCGCTTGGCGCGCTAAGCAGGCCCGCGAAGAAGCCAAGACCAAGAAACGGACGCTTAAGCCATTGGAGCGCAAGGCGTTGCAAACGCTGCATCTTGCGCCGGATGCCAGCAAAGACGACATCAAGACGCGGTATAAGGCACTAGTCAAAGAGCATCATCCTGATGCAAATGGTGGGGATCGGCGCTCCGAGGACAAGTTGCGCGAAATCCTGCATGCCTATAATTACCTGAAACAGGCCGGGCTCGCCTGAGCTTCAGCAATCCGCAGGGCTTCTGATCGGATCGGTCCGGGATACCGTTCCGTCTGTATTGACACGTTGTTCGCAGGCGGTTCTCGGCCTTCGTTGAATTAGACAAAACAAAAAAGCATGACATTTCAATCCAAGGATGACCCCATGGGTGCGGAAGCTTTGATGCCAGACATCGATGTCTCGGTGCGGCAGTTGTTCGGGATCGACAGCGATCTCAAGGTGCCTGCCTTTTCGCAGCCTGATGAACACGTCCCCGACGTTGACCCGGATTACTTGTTCAACGACGAGGTGACGCTGGCGATCCTAGCCGGATTCAAGCACAACCGCCGCGTGATGGTGCAGGGCTTTCATGGCACCGGCAAGTCGACGCACATCGAGCAGGTCGCCGCAAGGCTCAACTGGCCGTGTTTGCGCGTTAACCTCGATAGTCATGTTTCGCGTATCGACCTCGTCGGCAAGGACGCCATCGTTCTGAGAGACGGTAAACAGGTCACAGAGTTCCGCGAGGGCATCCTTCCTTACGCCCTGCAGTCCAATACGGCTCTGGTTTTTGACGAATACGACGCCGGTCGTCCGGATGTTATGTTCGTCATTCAGCGCGTGCTTGAAGTTTCCGGCCGTTTGACGCTGCTTGACCAGTCTCGCGTGATCCGGCCGCACAAAGCTTTCCGCCTGTTCTCGACGACGAACACGATTGGGCTTGGAGACACGTCGGGGCTGTACCACGGCACGCAGCAGCTCAATCAGGGCCAGCTGGACCGCTGGTCGATCGTCGTCACGTTGAACTACCTGCCCCATGACGATGAGGTCGGGATCGTCTTGTCGAAGGTCAAATCGTTCGCCAAGACAGAGAAAAAGCGCGAGGCGGTTTCCAACATGGTGCGTGTTGCGGACCTCTCGCGGCAGGCGTTCATCAACGGTGATCTATCAACTGTCATGAGCCCGCGGACCGTAATGACGTGGGCCGAAAACGCTGAGATTTTCGGTGACATCGGCTTGGCGTTCCGTTTGACGTTCCTCAACAAGTGCGACGAATTGGAACGGCCCATCGTGGCCGAGCTCTACCAGCGTTGCTTTGGAGAGGATCTACCGGAGAGCTCCGCCAACGTGGCGCTGGGTTGAGTGGAGGCATCCGGTCGTGGCGCTATCGAGTGACAGCAAGGCTGATGCCGACCCATTCGAGGTAGGCCGCGTGGTCTCGCGCAGCTACGTGTTCACGCACGAGAACATCGCAGCCTTCGCGGACATGGCCGGTGACCCCAACCCGTTGCACCATGATGCCGAATTCGCCAAACGGAGCCGCTTTGGCACCCTCATCGCTTCCGCGGCGCACTCCACCGGCGTCTTGGTGTCGGTGACCGCCGACAAGTTTGCGAAAAACGGTGAGGCTGTCGGACTGGGCTTCAATTTTATCCTGAGACGGGGGGTCCCGGTGGGCTCGGGGACCGACCTCGAATGGACCATCACCAACCGCTACCATTCCGAAAAGTTGAATGGCATCGTCGTTGAAGTTTCCGGGCAAATCCGAGATCAGGTGACGGGGCAGGTCTATGTCCTGGGTGAAGGCCGGATGCTGCTGATCGGTGAAGCCGAAATCGCGGTCGTTAAGAGACAGCCCATAGAGACAAGACCCGCATGAGCCAGTCAAGCAAGCGCAAGGAAGGCCCGGTCGAACCGCTGAAGCGGTCGCTTGCTGCTTGTGTGCGCACCATTGCCGGGGACGCTGAGGTGGAGGTCAGATACCAAGCTGGACAGCCATTGCTGATCGGCAAGACGGTGCACCTGCCCGATCCTCCGCGCGCGCCGACGAAACGCGAAGTTGCGGTTCTGCGGGGTTCGGCGGACTCCCTGGCGTTGCACGCGGCGTGTCACGACAATCAGGTGCATCAACGGCTGGCACCCTCTCACGGGCCGGCGCGGGATGCGTTTGAAGCCATGGAACGGGCGCGTGTCGAGGCGGTCGGCGCCAGCCGTATGGCGGGGATGGCCGGTAATCTCACCGCCAAGCTCGAGGCATCCTATGCCCACGGCCGGTTTTCGGTGGTCAAGTCTCGTGACGACGCGCCGCTGGCGGATGCATTGGCATTATTGGTGCGTGAGAAACTGACGGGCGCGGCGCCGCCGAAGACCACCAAGGGAATGATTCAAGCCTGGCGCGGCTGGGTTGACGAGCGCGCCGGGCACTTGTTCAACCAGCTCGATGATCACGTGGAGGACCAGGAGAGCTTTGGCCGTCTGATGCAGGAAATGCTGCGGGCGATGGACCTCATTCAAGACGCGCAGGACGCGCAGAGTTCGGAACAAGAAGAGAAGCCGGACACTTCTGAAGGGGGTAGCGAAGCAGCGGATGACAACGAGGCCGGCGAGACAGGGTCTGAAGAAAGCGATCCACAAGAGTCCTCCGAGGAGCAGGATCTCGGTGAACTCGAAGACAGCCTCGAGCCGGCGCAGACCGATGATGACGATGATGACGCCGATGGTGAAGAGTCCGTGGAGACGACTGAGCCCTGGCGATCGAACGCATCGGTGCTCGATGATCCAGAGTCGTTTGGCTACAAGGTGTTCACACGCAAGTATGATGAGGAGGCTGCCGCCGAGGAGCTGGCGACGCCGGAAGAGCTCGAGCGCCTTCACGGTTTTCTCGACAAGGAACTGCGCGGCCTGTCGAGCGTCGTCGCTCGACTTGCGAACCGTCTGCAGCGGCGGCTGCTGGCGCAGCAAAATCGCGCCTGGCACTTCGACCTAGAGGAGGGCACGTTGGACTCGGCGCGACTAACTCGCGTCATCACGGACCCGACCGCACCGCTAAGTTTCAAACAAGAGTGCGACATTGAGTTTCGCGATACGGTGGTAACGCTGCTGATCGACAATTCGGGCTCGATGCGCGGACGGCCCATCCTTGTCGCCGCCTGCTGCGCCGATATCCTCGCGCGCACCTTGGAACGGTGCGGTGTCAAGGTTGAGATCCTCGGTTTCACAACACGCGCTTGGAAGGGTGGTCAATCCAAGGAGCTGTGGATCCAAGAGGGCCGGCCGGCGAATCCAGGGCGGCTCAATGATCTGCGCCATATCATCTACAAAACAGCTGATGCCCCCTGGCGCCGGGCGAAGAAGTCGCTGGCGCTGATGATGCGCGAGGGGATTTTAAAGGAGAACATCGACGGGGAGGCACTGGCCTGGGCGCACCGAAGGTTGCTGGCGCGGCCGGAACAGCGTCGGATCCTGATGATGATTTCGGACGGCGAGCCGGTCGATGACTCCACGACAACGGCCAATGCCGGCCAGTATATGGAAAACCATCTGCGTCAGGTGATCGAGGAGATCGAGGCCAATAGTCCGGTCCAGCTGATCGCCATCGGCATCCAGCATGACGTCACACGCTACTACCGTTCGGCGGTTCGGATTTCGGATCCGACGGAGCTTGCCGGCGCGATGACGGAGAAGCTCGTGGAGCTGTTCGAGGAGAAAGTTCCCCCGCAAGGCCGGAGTCGGAGGCGACAACGGCGCTTTCATTAGCTTCAGCTTCGCTGAGTAGCCCTGATGGTTCCGGCGCAACAGAAAACGCACCTGGCGGAGCCTGGTGCGTCGCATGTTTTCGCCGATTTGGGTGTCGTCAAGCCGTCAGGCAGCCGGGGCGGGTGCCTCTTCGGCGCCCGTTGCTTCCAACTTGGCTTTCTTGATGTCGCGTTTGATCTTCAGGCAGCGCTCGGACAGTTCCCCGTCGCGTGCCTTCATCAAGAACGCGTCCAGACCGCCGCGATGTTCAACGGTCTTCAAAGCATGGGCCGAGACACGCAGGCGAAAGCTGCGTCCGAGCGTATCGCTGATGAGTGTCACGTTGCACAGGTTCGGACGGAACTTGCGTTTCGATTTGTTTTCGGCGTGGCTGCGCAGTTGCCCGGAGAGCGGGAGCTTGCCCGTCAGCTCGCATTGCCTGGTCATGGGTTCGATCTCCTGGCGCAGCGGCGTCTGAATCCAGAGGCGCGCGCCGGTGTTGTCGTGCAGTGATTAATTGAATCGATGAGCCCGCCGGCACGGCCAGCGGGCAGAGCGCGTTATCTAGCGGAGGGTGGCAGGCCCCGTCAAGCCCCGCGCGATTGGGAATGGCCGGGTTCCATCGCCGCAAAGCCGGCGCCCCGGCGGGCATGCGCATTGGCCGGTGTACCGTCGCGAGACGTCCTTAAGCTGATTGTTAACCAAGCCGCGCTAGCTTGGTGATGGTCCAAGAGTTGTCTCAAAGTCCGGGTAGCAGGCTTTGTCATGTTTAGTCGTTTTAGGGTCTCGTAACATGTGCGCTTGCGTCGTTCGCTCAAATTTGACGTCCCGCGTTGGCCATAGGGTGCGCGAGACGGTCTGGCCCGCGGCATTGTCGATTGCGGCCCTTTGCCTTACCCATGGCCCTGCGCTCAGCGGGCAAACGCGGATTCCGGCCCAAGTCAGCGCTGTTTACGGAATCTCCTTCAACGGTTTCAGCATCGGCAGCTTCAAGTTCGACTCCAAGGTCGATGGAAAGCGCTATGCACTCAACGGAGATGCAGAGCTGTCGGCGCTGCTTGGTGCCTTCCAATGGCGGGGGATTTCCCAGACATCGGGCAAGGTGAGCCGCAGCGGGCCGAAGCCGAGCGGCTATCTGATGAGTTTCAAGGGTACCGGTCGCAGTGGCTCCATCAAGGTGGGCTTCGATCGCAAAGGCGTCAAATCGGCATCGATCATTCCTCCGATACCCGTGGCCAAGGACGAAGTGCCCCTCCAGCGCGGCCATCTGCAGGGCGCGATCGATCCCTTGTCGGCGGTCATGGCGTTATCGCTCGGTTCCGGAACGAGGCCCTGTGCTCAGAGGCTGTCAGTCTTTGATGGCAAGCAACGCTTTGATCTCAAGATGAGCTATCGCGGCCAAAGGCCGGCACCAAAGGTTGCGGGGCAGCCGGGGCTGGCAAAGACCATGACGGTTTGCTCGGTGCGATATCAGCCGCTCGGTGGATATCGCATGACGTCGACGACCAAACAGCTTGCCCAGTCCGATGGGCTCGAGGTTTCGATGCTGCCTGTTCCCGGCGCCAACTTCGCCGTTCCGCATGAGATCCGCATTCCGACCAGTTACGGCAGCATTGTGCTGTTGGCTGAGAAGATCAACGTCACGGACCGCCATAAGCGCCGCCTGGCGCTGCTCGGAGCACATTGAGCCCGCATCTCACGTGCCGCCAAGCGACCGAAGCCACGCTCGGCGGCGTATTGCATACCGCGATGCGCCGCTTTTGCTTGGGGAAAGTTCGTCTGGTGGCCAAAATTGGCTGCTAACAGGTAAGTTCGCTGCGACGGTTTTCGATGTGGGGTTGGCGTCGTTCGAATCCGCATGGCGACAGAGTGGAAAGTGTGCGACGGGCTTGTTACTAATGGGCGCAATGGGGCAATCGGGCGTTGACTTGACGAAGTGTTTGACCTTGAACACGCCGAAGAGCGTGACGTGTTGACGCGACGCGGGGACGTGCCGGCCCCTTATGACGCTTCGAGCAGTCACCGAATTCAAGGATTCTAATCAGCCTCATGCCAACTTCTTGGGCATCTTTGCCGGCTCCGGACCGGAGGGTCTCCTGTTATGGGTAGTGCACTCGACACCCGTATCCGCCACGTTACGGCGGTTTTGGGGCCAACTAATACGGGCAAGACACACCTGGCTATCGAGCGAATGCTTGGGCACGAGACGGGCATGATCGGGCTCCCGCTGCGTCTGCTGGCGCGCGAAGTCTATGACAAGATTGGCAACCGAATTGGTTTCGACAAAGTCGCTTTGATCACCGGCGAGGAGAAGATAAAGCCGGAGAAGGCTCGATTCTGGGTCTCGACCGTCGAAGCCATGCCGCGCGAAATCGACGTGGATTTCCTTGCGATCGACGAGGTGCAGTTGGCTGCCGATCCCGAACGCGGCCATGTTTTTACCGATCGATTGCTGCATGCGCGCGGGCGTCAGGAGACCTTTCTGCTTGGTGCGCAGACGATCCGCGATGTTATTCAGGACCTGATCCCTGGAGCGAACTTCATTTCGCGGCCGCGACTCTCGCAGCTCACATATTCAGGTCAAAAGAAGATCACGCGATTGCCCACCCGTACGGCGGTGGTGGCTTTCTCCGCCAACGAGGTTTACTCGATCGCCGAACTCATCAGACGGCAGCGCGGCGGTGCGGCGGTCGTTCTGGGTGCCTTGAGCCCGCGAACCCGGAACGCGCAAGTGGGGCTCTATCAATCCGGAGATGTGGACTTCCTGGTCGCCACCGATGCGATCGGCATGGGGCTCAATCTGGATCTCGATCACGTGGCTTTCGCTGCCGTGAGAAAGTTCGACGGACAAAACCACCGCAATCTCATTCCTGGCGAGCTCGGCCAGATCGCTGGCCGTGCCGGCCGGCATATGAATGACGGAACATTCGGTGTAACCGGTGCGGTCGACCCGTTCGAATCCGATATCATCGAGCGTCTGGAAACGCACAAGTTCGAACCGGTGCGCACTTTGCAGTGGCGCAACAGAAACCTCAGTTTCTCGTCAGTTGATGCTCTTCGCGATAGCCTGCGTGAGCTGCCCACTATGCCTCGGCTGACGCGGGCGCGTTCGGCAGATGATGTCGAGGCGCTGGAAGCGATGTCACGCGATCCCGAAATCGCCGACATGGCACGGGGACAAGCTGCGGTCGCCAAGCTTTGGGACATTTGCCAGGTACCCGACTATCGAAAGATTTCTAGCGCCTCGCATGCGGAAATGGTTGGTACGCTCTACAAGTTTTTGATGAGTGGAGAGGGCCGAATTCCCGAGGACTGGTTCGCCAAGCAGGTTGCATTTGGGGACCGGACCGACGGGGACATCGATACGCTGTCGAACCGTATTGCGCACATCCGAACATGGACATTCGTGTCAAACCGGAAGGACTGGCTCAAGGATCCCGACCACTGGCAGGCGCGAACCCGCGAAATCGAGGACGCACTGTCGGACGCCATGCACGAGCGGCTCTCACAGCGGTTCGTCGACAAGCGCACGAGTGCGCTGATGAAGGGCATGCGCGATAAGGACGAGTTGAGCGCCGAGATCGGAGATGACGGTTCGGTGCGCGTCGAGGATCATTATGTCGGGCGGCTTGTCGGTTTTCGCTTCTCGCCAGAAACGCATTCCGACAGCCTCGACGGAAAGGCCGCGCGCTATGCCGCCGCGCAGGTCCTGACGCGCGAGCTTTCAATGCGGGCCAGGAGAGTGGCGGCGGCGAAGGCCGACGCATTCAAATTGGCGCGCAACGGGTCGGTCCTCTGGAAGGACGAGGAGATCGCGACGACCACGGCCGGCGATGATCCTCTACGACCAAGCGTCACGCTTCTGTGCGACGAGCACTTGTCGCAGCCGGATACCGAGAAGATTCAAACACGCCTCGACAAGTGGATCGCCGAGATCGTGGATGAGCGACTGAAGCAATTGACGGAGCTGGCTGCGGCGGAGGATGTCACGGGGTTGTCCCGCGGGATCGCATTTCGGCTCAAGGAGAACTTCGGCATCCTGAAACGGGAGAACGTCGCCGAAGAAATCAAGTCGCTGGACCAGCCGTCGCGGGCGCAGCTGCGCAAATACGGTGTCCGGTTTGGAGCCTTTAATATCTATCTGCCGATGCTTCTGAAACCTGCGGCGGCAGAGCTCTGCGCTACGCTGTGGGCGCTGAAGCATGCTGACAGTCACGGGCTTAGCCTGAGTACGCTGCCGGATCCCCCGCGAGCCGGGCTTACGTCCGTTGCGGCGGATCCAGCCACACCGGAAGCGTACTATCGGGCATTCGGATTCCACCTGTGCGGTCCGAGGGCGGTTCGGCTCGATATTCTCGAAAGACTCGCCGACCTCATCCGACCACTGGTTGCCTGGCGCGCGAAGGACAACGCTGACAAAGCCGCGCCAAAGGGGGCGACAGGTGACGGCGGGTTCACGGTCACGCCCGACATGATGTCGATTCTGGGATGCTCGCCCGCGGAACTCGGAAACGTGCTGAAGGCACTGGGTTTCCGATTAGAGCGAAAGCAAGCGCCCAAGGCTGAAGCGGCAACGCCTTCAGACGCGGCCGCAACAGATGGCGAAGAGGCTTCAAAAGCCCTTGACGCAACTGAGCCGGCCCAGATGTCACTGGAGACCGATGCCGCTGACGGCGAGGCGCCCGCCAGTGAGGAAAAGGACGTCGTTCTGGCTCCACCCACATCGGCTGCCTCCGCCATATGTTCCAATGCCGCAGGTGCCGGACCTGGGGCGGCTGTGCCTGACTGTGAAGCTGGTGCCACGGCGCCCTCGGAGAGCGCGCCGACGGCAGAGCCGCAGCAGACGCAGCAGCCGGGCTCCGATGAGCAAAATATTCAAGCGGTGGCCGATGGCGGCGAGCCCGAGGCCTCGGCTCTAGCTGATGGTGAGCCGACGACAGCGGCGACGGAGGCGGCCGCTACCGAACCCGAGCAAGAAGCCGGGTCGGAGGAGTCTACTGACTATATCGAGATCTGGCGGCCGCGCAGGCATCGTGGCGATGGAGAGCGGGCCTCTCGGCGCGGACGAGGCCGCAGATTCTCAAACGCCGGCCAAAGCGCCCGCCGAGAAGATCAGCAAGAGAACGCGACCGGGCAAGCCGCTGCGCCGTCCTCGGGTGAAAACGAGGGGACCTCGCGTTCTCGGCGATCCAGCCAGCAGGACCGACGGCAGAGTGCTGGTGGGCAAAGGCAACGAGCAGAGGGCGGAAAGGGCAGCGGCTCGCAACACGGCCGGCACGGCAAAAAGGATTCCAGCGGCGGGCGCCGGCGCCGCCCTGAGATGCACTCCTCTGCACCCAAGAAGACCGCCGCGATTGATCCGGATTCGCCTTTTGCAGCGTTGCGGGTGCTGAAGGATGCACTTGAGCAACAAGGTGAGAATGAGGGTTAAGTCTCAGCGAAGGGAGGCAGGCTTTGGCCGACCGCGACACTTCGTCTGAAGGGCTTTCCGCACCGGAAGGCGCACAGCAAACGCAGCGGCTCGATAAGTGGTTGTGGTACGCGCGCGTCGCGAAGTCACGATCGCTGGCCGCTGCCCTCATCGAGCGTGGGAGGATACGGGTCAACCGGGTGCGAACGCAGAAGCCAAGCCACACCATCAAGCCTGGCGACGTTATTACCGCATCGATCCAACGGAATGTGCGTATTCTCAAAGTCCTGCGGGCTGGCAGCCGGCGCGGCCCAGCAGCAGAAGCCCAGACTCTGTATGAGGACTTGACGCCAGCGAACGAACTGCGCAGTACGGCGGCGAACCGTACTGCGAGCGAGATTGCTGCTACAACTGGATCTGGCCAGCTACCGATGGATCCGCCAACCGGTCGGCCTAGTAAAAAAGAACGTCGACAACTGCTGCGTCTGAAGGGGCAAGGGAGCGGGCCGTAAGCGGTCGTCGAAGGCGTGAACAACCAAAGTCAGTGTCAGCAAGTTGCTTGTTACTCTTGTTCTGAGCAGATATGGCGCTAGATCAAATGAACGGTGGAGTCGGCCGAACGGGAACGCTCGCGGCTGACGCGCGTCTGAAAACCGGAGATCAAAGGAACGGATGACCTATATCGTCAATGAAAACTGCATCAAGTGTAAATTCACCGACTGCGTGGAGGTCTGCCCAGTGGACTGCTTCTACGAGGGTGAGAACATGTTGGTCATTCATCCAGACGAATGCATTGACTGCGGTGTCTGCGAGCCCGAGTGCCCTGTTGACGCGATCAAGCCTGATACGGAACCAGATGTCGAGAAATGGCTTGAAGTCAATAGGGAGTACGCAGATAAATGGCCGAATATTACACAAAAGAAGACTTCTCCGGATGACGCGGACAATTTTCGCGAAGAGGCCGGTAAGTTCGAAAAATACTTTTCGGACAAACCTGGAGAGGGCGACTGAATTAACTAATCAATACTTCTAATAATTGCTGGTCCGGATGTTGAAGCGGACCGAATCGAATCCAATATTGACAGGTAACTATGCATGTGCGGCGCCAGAAAGCGCGCTTCAATTTCCGTGAATATTGTGTTATGATGGCAACGAGTGGCGTAGCTGAACACTTAGAGAACCTTGGCGTACGAAGGGGGTCCGACCGTCTCGTGAGGACAGGAACGGAACTAGCGCACGACCGCGCACCGCCCGAGGGTACAATCGCGGACAGCACGAGCCATAGTTAGAACTGATGCGACCCTCGCGGTCCCAATGTGGATTCGCGCGGGCGCATATCTCGATTCCCGCTCACGGGTCGTCCGTCGAGCGGAGTTTTTCGCGGGCGTGGATGTTTCGTCGCCCGCGAGCTGGCATGACGCTTTTTGTCGGCCGGTTGGTATGCGTGGGAAGAGGTGAGACTTTATGGTTCAGAAGAAAACAACCTCCGCAGCGAGCAAGGCAACGACTAAGGCCAAGTCACGTGTGACTGCCTCGTCGAAAACCGCAGCCTCGTCGGCAAAAACAAAAGCTGCAGGCCGGGGTGTTGCTACACCGCGTCGCGCCTCTACGAAAACCTCCAACGCTTCCAAAGCCAAGACCGCCGATGCGAGCCGCAAGCCGGCAGCTGCATCGGCAGCCAATAGTGCACAGAAGAGCGCCAAAGCAAAGAAGCCAACCGCCTCCAAGAGTACGAAAACCGCAACTGCTTCGAAGAAATCCACAGGAGCGTTGGCGGCTACCAATTCAACTCGTAGCAAGAAAGCCGCGACCAAGACGGCGGCTCCTGCAGCTGCAAAGACTGCAATGGCCGCCAAGGCAAAATCCGAGTCCGTAACGACCAAGGTCACGAAGAAGGTACACAAGGAGGCAGTCGCTGCCGCATCCGCAAGACCTGCGAAGCGGAGCACTGCAAAAGCGAAGCGTGAGGCTCTGGTGGTGCCGCCGCCCGCGGCGAATGCAGTGGTGGCAAGCGGCGCAACCGCTCGGGCTGTTGCTGCGTCCATCGCCGAAGCCGCCGCTCGCAAAATCAGCTCGCCGGTGAAGCCGGTGAAGATGCCAAAAGGCGGGGGAGACAAAGTCTTGGCGAAGAACGATCCTAGTCAGCAAAAGAAGTCCGTCAGTCAGCGGCACGGCTTCAAGACAAATGAGCACGTCGTCTATCCGGCGCACGGAGTTGGCCGCATCATCGGCATCGAGGAGCAGGAAATCGCCGGCATGTCGCTGGAGCTTTTCGTCATCAACTTCGAGAAAGAGAAGCTGACACTGCGCGTGCCCACCGGCAAGCTGGAGTCGGTGGGGCTGCGTAAGCTTGCCGAGGACAACATCGTTGATAAGGCCCTTGAGGTTCTAAAGGGCCGGGCGCGTGTGAAGCGGACGATGTGGAGCCGCAGGGCGCAGGAATACGTTGCCAAGATCAACTCAGGCGACCTCATTGCGATCGCGGAAGTCGTGCGCGACCTTTATCGCTCGGAGGCCCAGCCGGAGCAGTCTTATTCAGAGCGGCAGCTTTATGAAGATGCTCTCGACCGCATGTCGCGAGAAGTCGCTGCTGTTTGCAAACTGGACGAGCGCGGTGCGATCCAACGGATTACGGATGTGCTGTCAAAGAGCGCGCGTAACCGCCGGGCCGCCGGTGAGGAAGCCAGCGAAGCAGACGGCGAATCTTCACACGCGGCATAAGCACGGTCGCGCGCATGTGAATGCATGGCACCGGGGTAAGGCCCCGGTGCTTTTTTTTGGGGTTCCTACCTGAGGCCAGGAGAGGCTGATCCGTCGATGCGCTCGATTTGGCCGAAGTCCCCGATCTCCATTATTGGCCCGCCACGAAGCTCTATCCAGCCTCGTACTCTGATGCGTTCTGCTTTTTCCGGCAGCGCCGTTGATCCATCGCGGTGAGGCCAGGATGTCCTGGCCCGCTGGATCGGTATTCGGACCGTGAAGTCCTGTCGCCAGTTTTTTCCGAAGTTGAGATAGACCCGACCTCTGGAATTTCTGACGCGCAGCACGCGCCCCTCCACGATTGCAAAGCGTCCAACCCGTTCAACGATCTGGTCTGGCCGACCGGCCGGTAGAATTTTGAACACTCCGGTGCCCCAGTCACCGGCGCGGTGTTCACGGGCTTGATGCTCTAACTTCAGAAGCGGTGTCGGGCAAGGCAGCGGGGTCGTACTGAAAGTGACGCGCGCGTGACCTTGCTTGACGAGCCAGCCTTGAAGCCATATGCGCCGAGGGCCGTGCGATATGACCGCATGTCCATTCAGTCGCCCATATCGATCCTCAGGCCGGTCTCTCCCCCTGGGGTGGTAAAGCGTGATGGCCCGGCCCTTGGCGAGTTTGCGCAGCGCTCGTATCGAAGGAAGGTCATCGGGGCGGTTCGCCAGAAGGCCGATATGGTATTCACGCCCGTCTTCGAATCTTAGGTTTTCGGCGTCAACGATGTCCGTGGCGATGAGTGTTGCCCCTTCCTCAAGTTCACATGCCGCAATTGGCAGGGCCATATCGGCCTGCTCACCAAAGGCCGCCTGTGCGGTGACGAGGATTGCAGGCATCGCGATGATGATGAGCCAGTGCCTCGTTGCGAACGATACCCCTTGGCGGTCTTGCCGATTGTCAAAACGAGGCAGGCAGACCCGTAACCGGCGGTTTCTAGCTTTCTGGGCGGGCATCGTCGTGCGAACTCCACCGGAATGAGCTTTGTCGGCTCGACTAGCCTTGGCGGCACCGCACCGCATTCGTCCCACCTTTATCGAAGGTGATTACCTTGCGGTTTTCCGACTGAGATATGGATCAATCATACTACGGAGTTTTGTTAGCATGGCCACCCATGTGCCTGTTTGTGGGGCCTGCTGCTTACGGTTCGGGTTCGTTGCCAGTGCCTCCGGGCGGCGCGGCAGAGGGTCAAGTCGCCTGCCAAGGCTTAATCCTGCGTCGGCCGTCCCTCGTTCGCCCATGCGGCCAAATTTGATTCCCAAATCGCCAGGTTCAAAGTTCCTGACTCGAATCCTCGTTATGGAGACGATGGGGTCGCTGGTTGCTTCGTCGGAGCGCTGGGCCTTGGTGCTGGCGTGGCTGTTGACTGCATGATCTGGAGCGTGCCGGGCGAAACTAATCAGGAGGTCTGAATGTTCGATGTTGATTGCAATCGAAACGAAGGTGTCTGGGCGGTGATGTGATTGATTTCGGTCGTTGTGTCCTGGTCCGTGAGCTTGTCGAAGACGGAGGTGCTTTGCTCTACTGAGCGTCTGCCAGCCGCACTTAAAGACACCGGTAACTTCGACGAGCGGAGAGTTTTCAAACCGGCCGCCGTCGCTACCGGTGAGGAAGTTGAGCGGTAGGAGTAGGCGGTCCTTCGGCTCGGCATCATCAATGATGAATTCGACCGCGCGCGTGCCAGCTGACTGACCGGTCGTGCTCGATAGGACGAAGGTGTCAACGCCCTCGCCTCCAGATGCGCGCGTTCTTCCAGTGGACGAGACGATCGTGTCATTGCCCGGTCCACCGTCGAGTCGGGTTGCGCGGGCGTCGACTTCGTCGCTCGCGCCGTTGGCTGCCAAGCGTGCGTCGATGAGGTCATCACCGTCACCGCCTTCCG
>JARFQY010000378.1 GCA_029287535.1 Filomicrobium sp. | reverse complement strand
ACCCGAAGCCAGCGCATCACATCCAACAGGCTGATCGCAGCAGCAGCCACATATGTGTATGCAGCGGCCCGCAAAATCTCGCGTGCGGACTTCATGTCTTCTTCGGCAAGATAACCACCAGCTTCGAGAACCGGCATGGCGCGCGCGAAACTGGCGTCGAATTCGACAGGGAGGGTCAGGGCGTGCATGAGGATCGTGAACGACAATATCAGCATGCCGGCGGCGAGCATCACGAGCATCATAAATGGCGCCTTGGACAAGATCATAACGACCGGCGCAATCAACATGACAATCGATCCCAGGGTCTCGATGCGCTGCGCCTGCCTGGCCAACTGCGTGCGATGAACGAGAGGGCGATAGCCGGTGGCGTCCTGCATTGCATGGCCGACCTCATGGGCGGCAATAACGACGCCTGACAAAGAGCGGCCGTTATAGTGCTGGGGTAACAGGCGGACGGTCTTCGATACGGGATCGTAGTGGTCCCCGTCATCGGTCTGCTCAACTTTGACATGGCCAAGCTGCATTTCATCCAGAAGGTGCCGTGCGAATTCGCCGCCGGTGCCCGGGAAATCGGACCGCTCCGCCGAATGGCGTTTGATGACGCTCTTGACCCACATCTGCGGCAGAAAAGCCAGCGCGACAAGAGCGGCGAGAATGATGAGGACGATGGCCAAAACCTTATGCCTCCACAGATTGGCCCGACACCCTACCCCCGCGAGAGGGCGCTTTACAGAACTTTACAATACGGACAGCGAAGCGAAACAGCCTGGCGCCATGTTCACTAGCGACAGGGCGGCAGCTCTGCTCCCGAAAACAGGACGGACTTAGGAGCGAAAGATGACTGAGACACCAAATCCAGCACCTCAAAAACCTAAACGCCGCGTACGCAATACGCTAATCGTCGTCGGCGCGATCGGCACGATCGCCGCAGCCGGTGCGGCGACGCATGCCTTTTCGCACGGCGGCATGGCCAAAAACATGCGCCACTTCGCGGTTGAAGCCGGCCACTATGGACAGATGATGCATAAAGCACGCTTTTTCCACCGGCGCCCCAAAACGGTCGAAGACGCTCAAAAGCGCGCCGAACGGATGGCCAAGCATTTCGCAATCGAAGTTGATGCGAACGCCGAGCAAACCGATAAACTCGTCGAACTGGCGCGCGGCGTTGCGGTCGATGTCTTCCCAATCCGCAAGTCCATCAAGGAAGTCCGCAAGGAAGGTATCGAGATTTTGACCGCGGAGACGGTCGACCGGTCGCGGCTCGAAGAGCTCCGCACAGAGCAGTTCACCAAATTCGATGAAATCAGTAAGCGTCTGACCACAGCCATGGCGGACGCGGCGGAAGTGCTTGATGCCAAGCAGCGCCAGCAACTGGCGGAGCGCGTCAAGGAATGGCGTGGCTGGCGCGGTCGCGGAAAGCATCGCGGTTCGCCCCGACATCGCCCGTGGTTTGATTGAGCCTTATCAGAGCAAGCCATAGTTTGTAGAAAGGCAGGCCGGTGGATTATCCCCCGGCCTGCACCGCTGCCGGCCTGCGCCCTTATCGCGATTGGAGCAACTCTTGGTTCAGCACCTCCTTCTTATCGAAGACGACGAGCGTCTCGCACAGCTCGTTGTCGATTATCTTGAAGGTGCTGGCTTTCGGCTGCGTCACACGACCACCGGAGCGGAAGGACTTCTGCAACATCGACAACACCCTTTCGATGCCATCATCCTGGATTTGATGCTGCCCGATATGGACGGACTCGACGTTTGCCGCTCTATCCGGGCGGAGGCCGGCACTCCGATCCTGATGCTAACAGCGCGCGGCGAAGCAATGGACCGCATCGTGGGGCTCGAACTCGGCGCGGATGACTACCTGCCAAAACCCTTTGAACCAAGAGAGCTACTGGCCCGGCTGAAGGCCATCCTCAGACGCGGCTCCGCTTCCAACGATGCAGCCCAGGACGTACTGCGCTTTGGCAGGTTGGAGATCGACCGCGACGCGCATGAAGCCCGTCTCGACGGAACCGCTGTGGCGCTCACCGGCCATCAATTCGAAATGCTGCGGGTGCTTGGAGAGCATCCCGGCCGTGTGCTGACGCGTGAGCAGATCATGGACCTGGTGCGTGGCGAGCATCTGGAAGCCTTTGATCGCTCGATCGACGTGCACATTTCGCGCATCCGCCAAGCTATCGAGGACAACCCCAAGGAACCACGCCGCATCATCACCGTGCGAGGTGCCGGATACGTTTTCGCCAAGGCCCAGGAGTGAGGACGCCGCGTGTTCAAAAGGCTATCGACGCAGATCTACCTCACGATTGTGCTAACGCTGTTTATCGTCGTCGCGGTCGCCGGAGGACTATGGCGGTTTAGCGGGGGCGAGCGGCAGTTGCGACAGGTCGTCACCATCGCTGGCGAACTGCTGGCCAATGGATTGCCGCCGGCGACAGCACCCGAGAGCGTTCAACGCGATGCCGCCCTCAAACTCGCAAAGCGGTTGAGACTTGACCTTGTGATGTACTCCGCCTCCGGTGAGAGAATTGCGCAGTTCGGCCGGCAGATGCCGCATGCGCGTGAGCGGGCGAGCAGACGTGGCGGGCTGCTGCGCGGACGCGGCGGGCCAATGTGGGCCGTGCCGCTTCCGGACGGGCGTATGATCATCGCAGGGATGCATCGCCAGCGGCCGGTTCCACCTCCGGTTCGGTTGATTGTGATCCTAGGCGCGGCGGCGCTGGTCGTCGCGCTTTGCGCCTGGCCCGTGGTGCGCGGGCTGACACGGCGGCTGGAGCGACTGCAGGCCGGCGTCGACAGATTTGGCGCCGGTGACCTGTCGGCACGCGTTGCCATCAAGGGCCGCGACGAAGTGGCCAAACTCGCAGACAGCTTCAATACATCGGCGGCTCGGATAGAGGCACTCGTCGGCGCCCATAAATTGCTGCTGGCCAACGCTAGCCACGAGTTACGGACGCCGCTGGCGCGAATCCGAATGGGGATTGAGTTGCAGCAGCAAGCCCCGAGCGTGGAACGGCGTGAAGCTCTTGAACGCGACATAACCGAAGTCGATGACCTTATTGAGGAAATCCTATTGCTCAGCCGTCTTGACGCTCTCGGGGAACTGGAGGAGCACCACGACGTGGACTTGCTCGCTCTGGCCGCGGAAGAAGCTTCCCGATATCCAGGCTGTGATGTCTCGGGAGAGGCCGTCCTCATGAACGGCGATGCAAGGCTTCTGAGGCGGCTGATCCGCAACTTGATCGAAAACGCCATTAAGCATGGCGCGCCACCAATCGCGGTGAACGTGCGTCAGGAAGACTCCGAGGTCGTCCTTACGGTGAGCGACGAGGGTCCTGGCGTGACCGAAGAAATGGCTGAGCAGGTCTTTGAACCGTTCCACAGAGGGGCTTCGCGGGGCAAAACCGGTAGCAGCGGGTTGGGACTGGCGCTCGTGCGCAGTATCGCAGAAAAGCACCACGGCAGCGTCCACTTCGAAGCGGGGACCAGTGGGCGGCTGAACCGCATTGTCACGCGGCTGGCCAGAACGCACTAAAACGCATAGCTGAAACAGGCTTGCTTTGACTTTGTACCGCCCCCCGTTCATAGCGGGTTAGGTACGATAAGACTTTTTTTGTTATAGAGATCGCTTCCGTCGTACCCTCGACTTAAAACGAGGGATTATCGCCTTTTCGATCATGCCCACCCGTACGTCTTGTACGGGTCTCTGGCATGGGTTTGTTCACCCACAAGCGAGAACAGAGTTCCTTTCATAATGTGCGGCATCGCGGGCATCATCGACTTATCCGGCACCCAAACAATTCCCCTGGCCCTTATTCGGCGCATGGGGCACGCTTTGACACACCGCGGCCCAGACGAAATGGGGGACTATCGCGCACCGGGCATAGGCTTTGTTTCGCGCCGTTTGAGCATTTGTGACGTGGCCCACGGCCACCAACCGATGTTCAATGAGACGCGTGAAATCTGCACCGTCTTTAATGGCGAAATCTACGATCATGAGAAAATTCGTGCCGATCTGCAGGCACGCGGTCACCAGATCAAATCGCGTTGCGACACCGAGCTGCTACCGCATTTGTGGGAGGACCACGAGGAAAGGTTCCTTGACAAGCTGAATGGACAATTTGGTTTCGCCATTCATGATTCCGTTAACAGAACCATTTTGCTCGCCCGCGACCGCTTTGGCATCTGCCCGCTTTATTGGGCCCAGATACGCGATCGTGACCGGCACCTCATCGCGTTTGCATCGGAAATCAAAGCGCTGATTGCGTCGGGGCTGATCGACCCGAAACCTGACCTTCGCGGCATTGATTGCCTGTTCTCCATGATGGCGGTTCCCGGTCCCAGCACCTGCTTTGAGGGCGTCAACCTGCTGCTTCCCGGGCACTACCTCAAGATCAAGCTTGGCCATTCGCAGGACGAGGCCCGTCTCGAGGAACGCGCGTACTGGTCGGTGGACTTTCCCGACAAAGGGCAGGAGTATCGCGGTGAACGCGGCGAACTCGTCGATAAATTCGAAAGCCTGTTGCTTGATTCCGTCGACCGCCGGCTTAAGGCGGACGTACCTGTCGCAGCATTTCTAAGTGGCGGCGTGGATTCGGGAACGGTCGTCGCTCTGGCAAAGAGCGTACGCGGCAAAGCACCTGAAACATTCACAAGCAAGATCCTCAACTCGGATCTGGATGAGTCGGAAAAGGCGGCGCGACTGGCGGACTACACCGGCAGCCAACTCCACTACGATCCTTGCGGCACGGAAGACATTGTCAACGCCTATCAGAACCTCATCGTGGCCGCTGAAGCGCCGGTTGTCGATACGGCCTGTTCGGCAACGCAATTGCTGGCCAGGCGCATCCACAACGAAGGCTTCAAAGTCTCGCTTTGCGGCCAAGGCGCCGACGAACTTCTGGCCGGCTATCCGTGGTTCAAGGTGGAACGCGGCTTCTCGCTCCTTCAAAACGCAACGGGCTCCACGGTTTCATCGGCCGTGCTGAACCGACTCCGCCGGTTTCTCGGCTTTGACGAAGCAGGCCGGCAGCGCTTGCTCAAGTACAACGAGTCGGCCGGGGGCAGCTCCGCGTTTTTGTTCTTCTTCTCATTGATGAACCTTTCGCGCAGCAATCTCTACAGCTCTAACATGCACGGGGAACTCGAGAGCCACGATCCGTTCGCCGCTCTCGAACCTGACCTTGAGCGCATGCGCCACTGGCACCCGCTCAACCGTTCCATCTATTGGGGAATGAGGATCTTCCTTGCCGGCCATCTGATGAGCGCCAAGGGCGACCGGGTTTCAATGAGCAACTCGGTGGAAGTGCGCTACCCGTTTCTCGACAATGACGTTTTCGACTTTCTCGCCAGCCTTCACCCCGATTGGAAACTGAAGGGCTTCCAGGACAAATACCTGCTACGCCTGGTCGCCGAGCGCTGGATACCAAAAGACGTCGCCTGGCGCCCCAAAGCCATGTTCCGCGCGCCGCTCAATAGTTTCTTTCTGGATGGCCGCTTGCCCTATGTCGACCAACTGTTGAGCGAAGACTCCATCCGAAAGACTGGCTACTTCGACTACGAAGCTGTCAAGAAATGGCGAGAGAGCTATCAGAGCACGCCGCGAATCCTGCACAAGCGGGACGCGGTGGAAATGGGTCTGGTCGGGGCGCTCGCAACGCAGTTGTGGCATCACACTTACATCGACCCGAGCCTTGCCGACCTGCCGGATTGGACAGCCTTCAGCTCTCCGGCAGGCACGGAGGAAGTGGAACCCGTCGCCGAGCCGGAAGCTGCGCCACCAAGTCTCTCCTAAGGCTTCCCCGGA
>JARFQY010000364.1 GCA_029287535.1 Filomicrobium sp. | reverse complement strand
GTCCATCACGCTGAACCGTTCTTTCGGCCCGGCCAGAAACTCGTCCTTGGAAACCGAGCCGTCCTTGTTGATATCGAGGACGTGCAAACGGCGACGCAGGCGGTAGCTGCGTCGGTCACTGCCTTTTTCGATAATCTCTGTCGTTTCGATAACGCCATCGGAATTGCCGTCGTATATGGCGAACCTCTCAGTCCTGCGTTCCAGAACCTCTTTAAGATTGCGCACATGGTGTCCGCGACCGTGCTTGCCGTGGCGAGCGCGGTGTTGGCCCCGGGTATGCCTCGGCTCCTTTTCCTGCGGTTGGCTGGAAGCGGAGGCGTTGCCCGCACCACGCGCATTCTTCTGGCGACGAGGAGGACGTTCGTTGTCACTGATCTTGCCGTCACCGTCGAAGTCACGCTTGGCAAAGCGTTTGCGGGCCGGGGCGGAAAATTCCTCCTGGGTGATCTTGCCGTCACCATCGGCATCGAACCGCTTCACCATTCTGCGAACCTTGTAGTCGGCCCGCTCCAGCATCGGCTTTGCCAGTTCGTCGGCAGACAGCTCGCCATTCGCGTCCGTATCAAGCTCCACAAATCTCGTCTGCGAACGGATGACGAATTCTTCGAGCGTGACCTTGCCATCTTCATTGGCATCCACGCGACGCAACTTCCGCAAGCCCCTCCTGGCATGGCGCCGGTCGTGGCCGTATCCATAGGCGTGGCCATATCCGGCGTGCCATCCGCCGCCGCGACTGTGGCTGATAGAGGCGGTCATGGCCAAAGCACCCAATGCTCCAACAAGGCCCGCGGCGATAATCATACTTCGTTTTGACATTCCTACTTGCTCCGATGACTGTCATTTTTGTCGGCGTTATGCGGTTCACTGAATGCGGGCATTGGAAGCTGCTCCGCGAGGTTCAGGTCCGTTGATCCGACGACAGTTTGTGAGGCGTGATGGAAAGATGTGTACGCTTCAAAGTGAGCATCAACATGACCGAACAGCCTTATTCTCGGCGGTTTTGTGCGCAGATGAAGGGAGACTGTTTTGGCGTGCGGTCGGCTCCTTACCCTTGTTTGAAGGTGCGATCCGCATCTGCTTTGAACGCCGTTTCTGATTGGGCTGACAAGTGAACGCCGGCACTCGGCGTACGGACCTGGGTGATAACTGCGCGGCGATTATTGCCCGCGGGTGCAAGAGCCGCTAATGAGCTAGCGATAGATCTGAATGAGTGGTGGCGGGGCTGCCTAAAAGGCAACAATCAGCTCATTCAATGTCTGCCTTCATGGGGTCGATTTAGAGTTTTGAGGGCCGCGCGCCCGGGAGAGGGAAAGTGCACAGCGTGGGTGTTGGATTGTCGGAGGGTCGGCAGATGCGCGTTTGTTCGTCGCGTTGGACAATTGTTGGCGCAATAGGCGCACTTAGCTTTTTTCTGGCGGCGAGCTGGGCAATTGAACTGCAGGCGGCAGATTATCGTCTGTGCGCATTTCGCCAGGGTCCCGACGGCCCTTGTTCGTGCCACATCAAGGGTGACCAGCCGGGCAACTACACTATTGTTGACGAAGACAACTGCGGTCGCCGTCCCGACGATGACTACTACGAGGACGACAGCGCGGCTTACGTAGCTCCAAGCTACGCACCAAAAGGGCCCGTTCCGGCCCCACGGAGATCACCACGAACGCAGGTGGCGGACGGCAACGATGGTTCCGGTTCGGAAGATGCCGCCGACACGACGGTGGCAGTTGCAGATTCCGTTGATAAAGACGTCGCAAGTTCCGTTGATAAAGACAAAGAGACGACCGCAGGACAGGCAGAAAATTCGAAACCATCCATTGATGGAAACACTCTGGCCAACGCGAAGAGTGAGTTGGCATCTGAGGAAAAGACGTCTGCTTCCGAGGAGGCGGCATTAGCGTCTGAGCCCGAAACCACGTCCGATCAAACCGCTGCCGCCGAGCCGTCAAAACTGACCACAGGCACGATCCCGGTGGCCGCCAAGCCGAAGAAGAGCACGCTCCTGCAGATTCAGGCGCGAGGCAAGCTGAACTGTGGCGTCAACACTGAACTGCTAGGGTTCTCAGCGGTGAATGGCGTCGGCGAGTGGCAAGGCATCGATGCTGACTTTTGTCGGGCGGTCGCGATCGCCGTGCTTGGCAGCCCCGACAAGGTGACATTCGTGCCGCTTCACGCCGAGGAGCGCTTCCTGGCATTGCAGCAAGGGCGGATTGATCTTCTGTCACGCAACACGACCTGGACGATGAGCCGGGTGGTTGATTTCGATGTCGAGTTTGTTGGTGTGTCGTATTTCGACGGCCAGGGCTTTCTCACCCGGCACGATCGCGGACTTGTTTCGGCTCAGCAGCTGGAAGGCTTGAAGGTCTGTGTGCAGTCGGGCACCACGAGCGAAGCCAATCTGGATTTCTATCTCAAGAATCTGGATATCAACGCCGAGAAGATCGTGTTCCCGCACAAGGCCGAACTTCTGGCAGCCTATGAGGCGGGCGCCTGCGATGCTTACACCGCGGATCGGTCCGCCCTGTTGTCAGAGCGGGCCGGTTTGAAAGAGCCCGACACACACGAGATGTTACCTGAAACAATCTCCAAAGAACCCCTGGGTCCTGTTGTGCGCCAGGACGACCGGGAATGGATCGAGATTGTGCGCTGGACGCTCGCTGGCTTGATCAACGCCGAGGAAGTTCGCCTGACGCGTGAGAGAGCCGGCGGCGATGAAGGCCTTGAGGGGAATATGAAACGCCTCGTAGATGGTGCGGGCCAGAGTGGCAAGAAGCTTGGCCTGACGGATGATTGGCTGCGCAAGGTCGTCAGCGGCGTCGGCAACTACGGCGAAGTCTTCGAGGCGAATATCGGCAAGTCGAGTCCCCTCGGTATGGAACGCGGAATGAACGCCCTCTGGAAGCGCGGCGGCTTGCTGTATGCGCCGCCAATGTGGTGAGCGTCATCGATTGAATTGAAAAAAACAGCGTTGGGTTTTGTGATGTTGAGACGGGTACGCTCGATTGATTTGAGCTTGGCGGCACTGGTATTCACAGTAGGCTTTTGCAGCGTCGCGGCGGCGTCACGCAGTCGGCTGCCGCCACCGCCGACAACCAACGTCTTGGTCAGTGAGCAGGCCCTGCAGCAGTTGAGTGCGGCGATCCAATCCTACGAACGCATGGCGCGGGCGGGTGGTTGGCCAACATTACCAAGACGGCTTTCACTGCGGCCCGGCGACAGTGATCAGAATGTACTCATCTTACGCCAACGGCTTAAAGCTACCGGCGACCTGCCGGCCAACGTCCCGGACGCGTATGAGTATGACGAGAACGTCAGGGCCGCGGTTATCAATTATCAATTGCGAAACGGCCTGCAGCCGACCGGCAAAGTGTTTGGCGTCACCCTTCGCTCGCTCAACGCCTCCGTGGGCTACCGGCTGAAGCAGATGCGCGCCAACCTTGCGCGAATGCAGCAACTTCTGCCCAAGCTCACGACCAATCGATACCTGCTGATGAATGCGTCGAGCTTCGAAGTGCAAGGCGTCTCCAACGGCAGGGTCGAGATCGCAAGCCGGACAATCGTTGGAAAGCGCCAGACACCGACACCGGTGGTCAGCGCATCGGTGCGCGCGGTCAACCTATTGCCCTACTGGCACGTTCCAGGAACCATAGCGCAGCGCGCGCTGGTACCGGCCATCCAGAAGGATCCGGCCTACCTGTTCAAGCAGCACATTCGCGTGTTTTCGTCGTTTGGTGGCGAAGAGATCGACCCTTCGACGGTGAACTGGTGGGGGCCGGAGAGTAAGCGATATGTCTTCCGGCAGGACCCTGGGGCCCACAACGCCCTGGGCGTCATCAGACTGGACATGCCCAACAAGCATATCGTCTACATGCACGATACGCCGATGAAGCAGCTCTTCAACGCTTATGAGCGCGCCTACAGCGCCGGTTGCGTGCGCGTGCAGACGGTCCAAGATATCGCTGCCTGGCTCATCAATGGCCATCAGGGCTGGACGCGTGATCGGATTGTCCAATCGATTGCGGCCGGTCAGCGCAAGACAATCAAGCTACCCAAGTCGGTACCCGTCCATTTCATCTATCTCACGGCTTGGGTTGAAAACGGCCGTGTGCAGTTTCGCAACGATCTCTACAATCGCGACGGGGAACTGCGCGCGAAGGCTGGTCCAAGACTGTCGTCAATGCACCAATCGTTCGTCACGCCTTGAGCGGCGTCGAACGAGTTGATCGGGCACCGCCATTCACTGCGCCGGCGGTGCCTCCGTCGCCGGCCTACGCGTTCCCTCAAAGCTGAGAATAGCGAAACCCAGCACCGCGCTGAGCAATGAGCCAGTGATGACGCCCAGGCGAATGGGTGCATCAAAATCGCTGTGCTCGAAGGCGAGCGACCCAATGAACAAGCTCATCGTGAAGCCGATGCCACTGAGGGCGGCCACACCATAGAGTTGGAGCCAACTTACGCCCCTGGGCATGGTGGCCAGCCCCAAGGTGATCGCCAGCCAAAGAAGGCCAAACACGCCCACCTGCTTGCCGATAAACAGACCCAGAGAGATACCTAGCTTGACCGGCTCAATAAAGCTTTCCAAGCTAATGCCTGCAAACGATACGCCCGCATTCGCAAAGGCAAACAGGGGCAAAATGCCAAAGGCAACCCAGCGGTGAAGACCGTGCTCCATGTCTTCGAGTAACGTGTGGGCGGCCCCTTCGGGTTTGATGAGCGGAATTGCCAAGGCGGTGACGACGCCGGCCAGAGTTGCATGCACCCCAGATTTCAGGACGCAAATCCATAGAATGATCCCGAGCACGACATAGGGAGCGGTTTTGGTTACGCCGCGGAGATTGAGAATCAGTAGACCTATCAACGGAATAACCGCAAGCCACAACGAAGTCAGTGAGAGCTGGCTCGTATAGAAGATCGCGATGATGATGATGGCGCCCAGATCATCGAAAATTGCGATGGCAAGCAGTAGGACCTTTAGTGCTGGCGGCACGCGATCGCCGAGCAGCGCCAGGACGGCCAAGGCAAACGCAATATCAGTGGCCGCCGGGATGGCCCAACCGTTGAGGTTCTGCGGCGAGTCCCAGTTGATAGCAACATAGATCAAGGCTGGCACGACAATGCCGCCAATAGCACCGATGCCGGGCAGGGAAACCTGCTTAACGCTCGATAACTCGCCAATCTTGAACTCGCGCTTCATTTCGAGTCCGACGAGAAAGAAGAAGACAGCCATCAAGCCGTCGTTGATCCAGAGCAGAAGAGGCTTGGCGATCTTCAGCTCGCCGATCTGTATGACGACCGGCGTCTGCAGAAACGACTGGTAATAGGGACCAACGAAACTGTTCGCACAGATAACCGCGAGGATCGAGGCGATCACCAACACGATCCCGCCGGCAGTCTCCATCGCGAGAAAGTCTCGGATCATGCTGGACAGCCGGTTGGTCGTAGTGCTCTGAGACGACTCCGCGCGTGATGGTGAACTCATCGAATGGGCTTTCTTCTCTCAAGGCGCCAAGGGCCGCTGCTAACTGCTTTTCGCGCGTAACATTGCCGGTGCTAATCGATTAATCTCGCGCCTGCAATGGGCGTCACCGCGCACCGCGCGGGTCTGCAGTTTCTATCATATCGGTGACTGGACGAAGTGAAGGGCACGAAGACACGAATTCTGGCAAAGGGTGACGATTGCTCATCTCCACCATCGGGCGGCTGGATGAGTTGAGCATTATCAGACACAGAATTAAATCCGATCCAGACAAGCAAATCCAGTAGAACAGGCCTGCGGATGCGATATTGCCTCCCCGTAGCCGCCACAAAGGCCACGTCAGGCGTCGGCCGAGAATGGAACTATATTGCTCGCCGGTTAGCCCGCGATCGACTTTGGCAACCATATGCCAGCGTCGCCTTTCGCTTCCTGCCCTGGCCTAAGACACCGAGAACGGGTGAGATTCCCGCAGCGCATTTGCGATGATGCGGGGGACTTGTTCGTCTTCTCCGATCGGTGCCATCAGACGGCCCTTGAAACCGGCTTGAGCCAACTGTTCTGGGATATCTTCGAGGACGTGGCCGGCAGACGTTGCAAACAAGGGAAGGCACACGGCTGTCGCTGCGTTCAAATCTGTGGCTGCCTCGGTGATCGTCGGTTCTTCTTCGACGAAGCCCAATCGCATGTCATGAAACTCGGCTGCTGCGGCTATGCGGTCCTTGATGGCACGCGCTGCGTTAGCCGAGGCCGGTCCCCTTTGCGATCCGTGCGCGGCGAGCACGAGTACCGTCGTGCGCAACGTTTGACCCAGTTGGGCGGCCGCCTGGCTGACGCGTTGAATGCAAAGCGAAGTCACTTCGTCATCAAGGCCAAACGGCTCAAGATAGTGAACCTCGGCCTTCGTCGCAGCCGAAACTCGCCGGCGTAGCTCCTTGCTGACGAACCAGCCCTTGCTCATGAAGAAGGGATAGACCAACGTTGCCGAAGCGGCTTCGGAATCTTCAAGTGCCGCCTCCAGTGAGCCGGGCTTGGCCAGCGTAGCACCAACGACCCGTAGACCGGGCGCCAAGTCACCGACGCGCTCAGCGAGCTCCTTGAGCTCTCGATCCAGCGGATCTGGATCACTTGGAGAGCCGTGGGCGACGATCACGGCGAGAGTTGTTTCGGTCACGCAAATCTCCAGCCAATCACGGTCAGTGGCTTGTGCCCTCTGAGAACGTGATTTTGTTCCAGACATTATACTTTCCGGAAGGCTTACGCATCGGCAACCGTTTTAGTTCCTCGAGAGTCTCAGCGTCATAGACGATGACGGCGCCGTCATCCTCCCAGACCGACACAAGCGCAAAGCGGCCATAGCGGTCAAATTCAACATGGGCCACGGTTGCCCCAGGAACCGGGCGCAGGGTTTTCTCGATCTTGAGCGTCTGCTTGTCGATGACGTGCATGGCGTCCTTGTTGGGTCCAAAAAAGACATCGGCCCAGACAAACCTCGAGTTTTCATGCGAGCGCAGAAAGAAGCCAGGCCCGTCGGTTTTGATGGTCGTAACGGGAGACCAATCGCCGACATCGATGACGCTAAGCTTGCCTTCTCTGAGGTGCGGTGTCGCCATAACCCTTTTGCCGCCGCGCATCCAGCTTATGCCAGACCCCAGATGCGGCATACCCGAGAGCGGCAGCTCGGCGACTTCTCGGCCAATCGTCAGATCAACGACAACACCTTTCTTGCCGCTCCTGGCGGCGCCGATGAGGTGTCGATAGGCCGGGTCAAAGAAGAAATCGTCAATGGGCTCCGATACTTTGATTCGGCGGTGGGCGAAGAGTTCTTGAGAAGAGGTCCGCGCCGCACCCCGTCCACTGTCTTCGCTAACCGCGGGGCCTTGCCAGGCCGGCCCAGTACTCGGTCCGGTCGCGATTTCCCAGATCTCGGCCACATCCTTCAGAGCCAGGATGAAGCTATCGCGGTGGGGTGCCTGATAGACCGCTGAGACGCGCGAAGGGACGCCATCCTGGTCGGCGACATCGAATATACGGGACACCTTGAGATCGGCGGCCGATAGGATCGTCAACGTGCGGGGAAGGTAGTTGGCGACGGCGACCCAGCGGCCATCCTTCGAGATTGCGATGTTGCGCGAGTTGAGCCCAGCGCGGACGCGTCCCACCTCCTTCAGGGACCAGAGATCATATTTTTGCACCCAGCTATCCCGCGACATGATGAAAACATAGCGGCCGTCAGGTGTGAACTTGGGCCCTCCATGCACGGCAAACGGCGTGGCAAACCGGTCGAGCCGCTCGAAGGTCTTTCCGTCAAGAACGGAAACATGATGGTCACCGGTCTCAACGACGAGAAACACGTTGAGGGGATCAGCCTTAAAGACGGGCTGGTCGGCTGGTTCATAATCAGCCGCTGGCGTTAGGCTGAGTTGGATATCGTGCGCCGTCCACGTTGGCACACGGGCAAGCGGCGTTTTGACAAAGTCCGCTAACGCAGTGATTTCCTCCTGCGCCAGCGCGTCTGAAAAGGCCGGCATCTGAGTTGCCACGCGGCCATTCCTGATGACCTTTGAAACGGCCGGGCCGCGCATCCGCTTCAGCGTTTCAGGTATCAGGGCAGGCCCGGTGCCGCCGAGCCGATCGGCGCCGTGGCAATCAGAGCAATGCTCGGCGTACAAGTTCTCCGCCGGCGTTTGAGCCTGCGCCACTGAGGCCGCGAGAATGAAGAGGCTAGACGAAACGATGCGTCGGATCATGGCGATGACCTCTGAAGGGAGTGACTTCAGCGCGAGTCGTCTGGTCTTCGTTTTCTGCGAGACCGATTTCTTTGTCGCTCAGATAGCACGCCGGATCGGCTTCCCACGGGTCGCCGGTCAATTGCAGGGCGCGGATGCGAGTGTTGCCGCCACAAACAGACTTGTAGGCGCACATTCCGCAACGGCCTTTCAGTGGGCGCGGGCGAAGACGGAGTCCCGCCAGCATCGGGTCCGAGAGGTCCTCCCAGATTTCACTGAAGGGTCGGTTGCGAACGCTGTCGATCGAGTAATCCGACCAGTACGTGTCCGGGTGGACGACGCCCTGCGTATCGATGTTGGCGACGCCATAGCCGGAGGAGTTACCGCCCCAGGCCTCCAGGTGAGCGCGCAGGTTCGTGATCGTGTCGGCGGGAAAGCGCTCGGTTGCCCATTGAAGGAAGTAAACCGCATCGGCGTCGTTGTTACCGGTGACGATCTCAAAGTTCTCTCCCCTCTGTGCCGCCCGCCAGGCCTGTGAAATCAACAGGTCGACCCCGGTCCTCGTCACCGACCAATCCGTGTCATCGCAACGATGCTTGTTGCCGCGACCGGCATAAACGAGATGCGAAAGGTAGAATTTCTCAACCCCTTCGTCTCTTGCGAGCTGCAGAAGATCGGGAAGCTGCCCGGCATTGTCCGTTGTCAGGGTGAATCGCAGGCCAACCTTGATGCCTCTTTCCTTGCACGCGCGTACACCGGCTAACGCGGCGTCAAAGGCGCCCTTTTGCCCGCGGAACCAGTCGTTGGTTGCACCAATTCCGTCCAGACTTATGCCGACGTAGTCAAAACCAATCTCCGCAATCTGATCCGCGTAGCCGTCGGCAATCGATGTGCCATTGGTCGACAAGGCGGTGTAAAGGCCATGTGACTTTGAGCGCCGCGCGAGATTCAAGGTGTCGGGACGCGACAACGGCTCACCACCGGAAAGGATCAGCGCGGGGATGCGAAATGCCGCCAGATCATCAAGCACGGCAATCGCCTCCGTGCTCGTCAACTCTCCTGGAAAATGGCGGTCTCCGGCCACCGCGTAGCAGTGGCGGCACTTCAAGTTGCAGCGGCGCGTGAGGTTCCAGATGACCACGGGACGAACCGGTCCGCGGCGGCGTCGCGGTGGCGTCGGGTTTACGAGCTGCTGCATGTAGTGGGATAGGCGAAACATAGCTTCAGCCTCCGTTCCGGGATAATCTCAGTCCCGTTTTTTTCAGTATGCGCTTGGAATAGAGAATTTCCGAGCCATGGCACTTGGCGGCAACCAGCAGCGCGATCTCGGAGCGTTTGCCTTCGACTTCCGCGCGGCTCTTGCCATGCACCATCGCAAAGAGATTGTAGGGCCAGGCCGGCAGGGCACGTGGCCGCTGATAGCAGTGTGAGACAAAGTCAAGCGCGCCGACGCGTCGTCCGATCTCGGAAACGGCTTCGTCTTCAATATCCCAGACCGTCATTCCATTTGCTGTCATGCCAAGCTTGAAGTGATTTGGAGCTACGGCGATGCGCCGGATCACGCCACTGGCGATAAGTCCCCTGAGGCGCGCAATGACATCGGCCTCTGACAGATCAAGGCTGCGCGCGACCTCCGCATAGGGCCGATGCGCGATGGGCAGTCCCGCCTGCGTCGCTTCGATGAGCTTCCGATCAATGGGGTCAAGCGTCATGAGGGGTTGTGTCATGATCAAGCAGCCACCTTAAAGCCGATGAAGTACTCTTCGAGTTTGGGGAAAAGTGCGACAGCAAGACCCGTTTCCTGCTCGATCAGATCCGCGACGTTGCTGATTTCGTCCGCTGTCTCGGTCGCAAGCACAAACCACATATTGAAGCTGTGAACGCGTTCATAGTTGTGAGCGACCTCGGGGTGGGCGTTGACGATCAGCGAAACTTCCTCGAACCGCTCGGCGGGTACGCTCATCGCGCACAAGCAGAATGCACCGCCCAGCGCGGCGGCATCGAAGAACGGCCCAAACCGCGTAATGACACCTTCGTGTCGCAACATGTTCAGACGGTCGATGAGCTCCTGCTCGGTGCAACCAATCTCGATGGCCACCTGTGCGAAGGGATTTGGCACAAGCGGGAAACCCTCCTGAAGGTGGTTGATGATCTCGCGGTCGAGGTCGTCGAGAACAAACCCCGTTTCAGTAGTATCCAGAGCCATCACGCGGCCTCCTTGCTCGAGGCCACCATGGCGCCTGTCTGTTTGAAACAGCGCAAGGAGAAGAGAATTTTGCGCGGGTATTTATCGAGTCCAACCGACGCGGATGCCTCTTCGAGAAGCTTGAGCGCGTCCTCGCGCGATTTTGCGTGGATCATGCAGTAGAGGTTATAGGGCCATGCCTGCGGATAACGGGTGCGCCGGTAGCATAGGTTGACGCCAGGCGAGGTGGCCAGTGCCGCGCCTTTACGGTCAACGTCCTCTGGCGGGACGTCCCAAACCACCATCGCGTTGGAACACCAGCCGAGCGCCCGGTGCCGGACGATCACGCCGATCCTGGGGAAAACGCCGAAATCGCAGAGCTCCTTGATGCGCTGAATGACGTGTTCCTCGCGCAAATCCAGCCTCTGCGCCAAGACCTCGAATGGGCGGGGAACGAGCGGTAGCCCGCTGGTCATACATTGCGCAAGCTGCCGGTCGCCGGGACGCGGATTGAAGGGCTCAAGTTCGTGTGTCGAGGTCGGTTCAGGCGTTGCGGCCTTGCAGCCGGTCAACGTAAAACCAAGATCGATGTGATAGGGCTTCTCCAGCCGTATATCGAGCACTTGGAGGCCGGTCCTCTGGCTGACCCGCCGTAGCGACTCATCGACACTTGCTCGATCCGGTCCGGTCGCCACAAACCAGATGTTCCAGTCATTTTCGCGAAGGTAGATGTGATTGATTCCCGGTTCAGCGGCGATTTGTGCGGCGACGTCTTCGACCTCAAAATCCGGGGCAGCGAGCGCGGCCAATGTGCTTGCCCCCAAAGTGTTGGGCCGCACAACGCCGCCGACTCTCGCCACGATGCCTGATTTCTGGAGTCTGGCGAGGCGCTCAATGATCTCGCTTTCATCCGTCCCGAGGTTCTCAGCAAGCACTGCAAAAGGTCTGCGAACAAGGGGCAGATCGCGTTGCCACTTTTCCAGCAATTGCACGTCCACTAGGTCACGGACATCTCGTTCCATATCTCACAGCCCTGTTCTATGCGCACGGGATGTCAGGAAGATCCCGCTCGGGCTCTTAGCTGGCATTTCCGACTTCTTCTCAAATGTCCGCGCGTCGTAGACTTGCACCTTGTCGCTGTCACGGACCGATACCCAGACTTCGTGTCCACGTGCAGTGAACTCCATGTGGAGGACCGCGGGTCCAGGCTTCCACTGCTTGATAATTTTACCTGTCTGGGTGTCGATGACTTGGATCGTGTCATTGTTGGGGTGGGCGAAGTTGACCCAGACGTGACGGCCATCGGGGCGCGCCACCGCAAATACCGGCTGGCCATGCACCTTGGTTCGCCCGCCCTCCTTGAAACTGCGCCGGTCGACCCAGAGAACCTCGTGACGGCCAACGGCGGGCAAAACAAAACGCTCACCAGCAAGGGCCCATCCTTCAAGATGGGGCATCTTGTAGACCGGCAGCTTTTCCTCCCCACGGCCGTAGTCACTGAGAATGCGCCGCGGCTTCATCTCGGGATCCCAGAGGTCGAGCATGGTAAGCCCGTCCTCGCCATAAAGACCCGCAATGTAGTGACGGCCGTCCGCGGTGATGAGTGCATCATAGGGGCGGTCGCCGATCTGCTTGAACTTTGTGATCTTGGGTTTCTTGCCCCCGGAGAAATCAGCAATCCAAGTCTCACCGGCATCCCACAGTGTGAAGATGAACTTCCTGCCCGGCGCGTCGACGAGGCCGACCGTCTTGGATTGTCCTTGCGACCACTCGGCAGGGATCGCGGCAACCGGCTCAAGGGTGTCGGCATCAAAGACGCGAACGCCGCCAGGCTCATAGTTCGAGACGGCGACCAAGGTACCGTCATCAGAGATGGCGCCTCCGATCGCGTTGCCAGCCTGAACAACGCGCCCGGCAATACTGCCTTTCAACAAGTCAACCTTGGTGAGACCGCCATCTCGTCCGAATACAAACGCGTAACGCGTGTCACGCGAGAAGACCGCGGATGCATGAGAGAGATCACCCAGCCCGTCGACACGATTGAGCACTGTGTGGGTCGATGAATCGATGATGAGCAATGAGCCGCTTGCCCGCTCGATGACGATGCCAAGGTCACCCGTTCCGCGAAGATATGACTCTTCCGCAAAGAGGGTGCCGGCAACAACGGTTCCCATCGCGAGCATAAACAGGGCGGTCCAAACCACTCTCATCAATCGGTCTCCTTCAAGAGGTAGTTCGCAATCCAGAGGGCCTCATCCTCACTCATCAACGGACGCCAAGGCGGCATCGGAGTGCCAGGCACTCCGTCGAGAATAATTTGTGCGATCGTTTCAGGGTCCGCCCCTTTGAGGGTTGCCCCGCGGATATCAGGGCCAAGGCCGCCCTTAAGCGTCATGCCGTGACAGGATCCGCAATCCTGGCGAACAAGGCGCTCCAGTTCGTTCGCACGATGCGAGGAGAGTGACTCTGCGCTGGCGGTGCGGACCATGGGCGATACAAACAACGCCACAACAATCAACCGCCAGACGACCGCCCTAGGCATGATACGCTGCCCCATGCCGTGCCGACGACAGTGCCAGGGCCTGATGCACAATGGGGCAGATATCCCGGTTCGCATAAAGCGAAACGACGGCGCCAATGATGAATAACACCGGGCCCTGGAAGTGCGCGGACGTGGTTTCGGACGTGACCGTGCCCAGGTCGCAAACGATGCGCCGCTCGCGTGGCGTGGTGCCATTGTTGACGGCCAGAACGGGGGTCGAACTCGACAATCCCGCACCCACCAGGCTGTCAGCAATCTCGGCAATGTTGGCGGCGCCCATATATACGACAAGCGTGGTATCGGGATCGGCGAGGCCGTCCCAATCAAAGTCGAGCGGCTGGTCTTGCCGGCAGTGACCGGTGATCAGCCGAACACCCGAGGCAAGGCCCCGGTGGGTCAGGGGGATACCAATGCTTGCGGCGCAGCCCTGCGCGGCGGTGATGCCTGGCACCACTTCGCATCGGATGCCCGCTGACCGCACAGCCAGGGCTTCCTCGGAGCCGCGACCGAAGATGAAGGGATCACCGCCTTTCAACCGCACCGTCATCCGCCCCGCTCGCGCCTGCTCTATCAGAATGGCGTTGATTTCCTCCTGAGGAACTGGATGGCGTTTGGGCTGTTTGCCAACCGAGATCATTCTGGCATTCGGATTGGCCAGGGACAGAACCGCGTCCGATACGAGTCTGTCGAAGACGATCACTTCAGCGGCCTGAAGGAGCCGCACGGCCTTGACCGTCAGGAGCTCTGGGTCTCCAGGGCCTGCGCCGACGAGGTAGACGAAACCGGCTGGTGTTCCCGATGCGAATTCTCGTGGGTTGGACGGTCTGTACATGAAATTGCTCTTTGGTTATCAGACTGGGCTTCTTGCAGAATTGGGCTGTGTTTCCTCGCCGTCTTCGAACGACTTGTCCTGGAGCTCGAAAGCAAAATCGAGCGCGCCATGGACTATGGCGTGACCGTGATTTCTCCGATCATTCCTTCTCTTTCGTGATGTGGACCGCATAGGACCTTGTGTGTTCCGGGCTCGAGGTCGATCTCGATTTCCGCACCTTCACCACCGAAGTACCGCTCGGATTCTGGCAGACCCGCATCGCGGAACCAGAAGCTGTGGCTGGTACGCTTGTCGAGATTGATGAACCGCACTTTGCTGCCGCGCTTTACGTCGAGTTTCGGTGGACAGAATGTGTACTTGTACATGGCGATGACCTGCACCGGCTCCTCGGACATCGACTTGCCGTAGAGCTTTTGGTAGCGCTTGTCGGCCTTCTTGCAGATCTTGATCTGCTCTTCCTCCGTCGCGGCAATTGCCTCGTTGTGAGCGACAAGTCCCAAGGTAACGGCGGCACATGCCGATGCGGTGAGGACTTTCAGATAGAGAGCTGGCATGTGCAGTTTCTCCTCAGTTCCGACACGAGCGTGTATGGCGCACCACCCCTTTACTGCTTCACCGCGACGATCTCGGCGTCGGCTGCTTCGATACCAAATCGCAACTCGAGCGAGACGTGATGGAAACGGGCGGAGGTGTAGTCGTCGTGAAGAGCGATGCTCATCGTGTAGAGCTTGCCCGGCTCAATACTGATGTCGCCCGGCTTGTCCGACTTCAACGGACGGCTGATGACGACCGTCCAAGTGTCACCCTCACGTTTGCCCGTCGCCATCGTTTCAATTCCACCCGACATTTGCCGCTCCGCCATAATCACCCCGTTTTCGGCGGGCTCGCCGGAGCGATAGCGCAAGAGATCCATGAAGACTCCCTTGTTCTTCATTTCCGCGAGCTCTTCTGCAGGCTTCAGTTTGTCGCCACCACCACGTGGCTTTCCTCCGCGGCCTCGTATCTCGATCTTGGTGCGGCTCTCTCCAAGGTATTTTGTGAGACCGTCCTTCATATCGATGACATCCTTGGCCGGGCTCGCCGCCAACGCCTCAGGCTCCGGTGCGTCCGGCATGTAGCGGCTGTCGTTGTGACACGAGACCCAACATCCGGCCTGCTCGCCATATTCGACGCCGTCACCAGCGAACATGATGGCGAGCTTCGTTTCGTTGGTCGGATCCATCTTGCCGCCTTCCACGAATGGGACCGGCGTATGAGCTCCGTTTTGCCACTTGAAGCGGAAGTAGATGTTGTCAGCGTCGTAGGTGGTCTGCACGTCGACGTCGATGAATGCGCGCTTGTTCGGTATCGGCGTGGCTTCCGCCTTCTCCCCGGATACGATCTTTGCGCCCATGTCCTTGACTTCCTTGGCATGGCACTCCGCGCATCTGTCACCGGCCTTCTTGAAGGCGCGTGCGCCGCCATGGTCCCGACCGTTTTGGACCCATTCGAAAGAGGCCTGCCCTGGATAGAAGAGCGTGACGGTCTTTGACGCAACGCCAGACCAGTCGATTGCACCACCAGCATCATTCGTTGGGCCCGCGGCAACTTTTGTTTCAGCGCTGGTTTCGGGAGATCCGCTCGCATCAGCTTTGGCTGCTGCAAGTTGGGCTTCCAATTTGCCGGTCGCCGCTGCGACGGCGCTCTTGACGCGTTCGGCAACCGCGGCATCGGCGGCGGCTTTGGCTTGTTGGGCCTTTGCCTCTTCCTCGGCCTCGCGCGCTTCAACACGCTTCAAGGCTGCGAGGTACATCTCAGGAATTTGTTTAATGTCCGCTTTCAGCGGTGCCTCGAGTTTTTCGAGTTCCTCATCGCTCAATTGGTCGCGGACACCCTTATGAGCAATGCCCTTGTGGCAGTCGATGCAGGTGTTTCCAGCCTTCATGGCAGCGAGATGCTGCTTGCGTGCCCGTGGGCGCTGAAACTCTGGGTTCATCGATTCAAGTGTGTGACAGTTGCGGCACTCGCGGCTATCGGTTGCCTTCATCTGGCGCCAAACATTCTTGGCCAGGGTGAGCCGCTTTTTGTCGAATTTTTCGGGTGTGTCTATGCTGCCAAGGAGATGGTGGAAGACTTCGTTGGAGGCTTGGATTTTGCGAACGACCTTGTGGATCCAAGGATCGGGAACATGGCAGTCCGAGCATTTCGCCTGTACGCCGGTCCGGTTTTGGTAGTGAATCGTGTGCCGGTACTCTTTGTAGACGTTCTCCTTCATCTCGTGGCAAGAGATGCAAAATGGCATTGTATTGGTGGCTTCCATGGCGGTGTTGAAACCACCCCAGAAGATGATGCCGCCAACAAAGAAGATTGCTGCAGCGGCCAGCGGAACGCCCCATAGCGTCATTGAGCGCCAGGTCGGCTTGTCTGACCCACCGCCAGAGCCAGATCCCTTATTGTTAGTGTCCGATGCCATGTGCTTGCTCCCGAAGCCATCGGTCCCAAACCAACGGACCTTCACGCGATATCTAGTTTTGAGTGAGGAACTTGGTTCAGGCGGGCGGCAGCAGCCGCCCGCCTGATCTCATCGGCCACGCTATGTGACGTGATGTGTCCGGTTGTAGACGTTGAATTTTCCGGTTGGAGCGTAGAGTCCCTTGATACGCTTCTTCTCTTCCAGCGTCTTGGAATCGTAGACGACGATTTCACCGTTGGGTTTCAAGCTGTCAGCACGGTTCCAAACGGATACCCAGAACTCAGAGCCGTCCTTATTGAATTCGATGTGGACGGCAACCTTGCCTTCATCCTCGGTCGGAACCAGCGTCTTGACGATTTCCCGGGTCTTCTTGTCCAGCACCTGTATGGCTTGCTGGACTTCAGGCTCGGGATGCTTGGTCTGGTCAAAGATGACGTAAGGCGAATTCGGGTGCGTTCTGATGAACAGGCCTGGACCGTCGGACTCAACGTTGTAGCAAACCTTCCAGGCTGCATCGGGATGCCCTTTGGGATCATTACCCCAAACAGCGATCTTGCCTTCACCGAGGTGAGTCGTGCCACCAACAGGGCCACACTTTTCGTCGTTCCAGTTGGCTCCGGGTCCCGGGTGCGGCAGCTTGCCGACATCGATCAGTGCTTCGGCTTTCCAATCCTCACTGTCGACGACAACCATCTTATTGGACGCGTTGGCAGCGATTTGGAAGTAACGGCCGGTCGGATCAAAGAACCCATCGTGCAGGAACTTCGCGGTGTTCATCTTCGTAATGCGCAGGTTGTCGAGGTCGGTATAGTCCACCTGCCACATCTGGCCGAGTTCTTTCGCTGAAACCAGGAAGCTCGATTCATTCGGCGTAGTGTAGACAGCAGCGACGCGGCTCTCCTTGACGTAATCGCCATCGACATTGACGCCACGCGTGGAAACAACCTTCAGAGGCATCATGTCTTCTGCCCTGACGATTGCGAAGTGAGGCGGCCAATATCCGCCGCCGATGACGTACTTGCCATCACCGGACACGGCAACGTCGCGAGCATCGTAGGCAACCTGGACTTCCGCTACGCGCATCTTGTCAGGCGTTTGCCACAGGTCGATCTTGGTCAGCTTGCCGTCGCGGCCCATCGTGTACCAGAAGCGGCCAGGGTTCGCGACTTTCTCTTTCTTGTGATGCTCAGTGCCTTTCAGAACGTGAACCGCGTAGCCTGTCGGCACGTGTGCGACGACTTCATGCTTGTCGCCGTCGACGATGGCCACCTTGCCGACATCACGTTCAATGACTAGGAAGAAGTTCTCCCAGTTGCGTCCGTGCAAGGGTTTGTCGGGATAATCCTTCGGGTCGACGAAGACCTTGCGCCGTTCCTTCATCATCGCGAGCGACATTTCAGGCGGAACCGGCGGCTCGATCTGAATGTAGCTAGAGAGGTTCTTGATCTCATCCTTGGTCAGGATGTCGTCGAAGTTGTTCATCCCGCCTTCGGTACCCAGCGTGATGATCTTCTCAAGGCGCTTTTGGCCTAGCTTACGAGTTTCCTCGGGGAGTAGGCTCTTACCTGTTGCGCCTTTGCGCAACACGCCATGACAACCCGCGCAGCGCTGAAAATATAGTGTCTTGGACTGCTCGAAGGCTTCCTTCGACATCTTCGGCACCGGCGCCAATTTTTCGTCTTGCGCCTGCGCCGCCGATACCGCGCCCAACAAGGCGGCACCCGTGGCCAAGCTCACTACGAAGCTGCGATGCATTTTACCAATCATCGTCATTCCTCTTGCTAAGCGTTTGGCATAACGGTCCTCATCTAGGCATTGCCTGCGTGCGCACGACTTGACTTTTGTTAGACAGCCCTCCGAAAAAAAATGCGATTCATCAGATGAAATGTTGCGGCCTTGGCGAACCGTGCTTGGCCGCGCGCAGTCATCAAAAAATTTGATGCAGCGCAAACATGAGATGAATTGCAGGTGGCTCGCAGGGCTGCCAGTTCGATCCTGCCAGCAGGTTTAGGGCGCGGCCGTCTGCGCTTGCCAATTGGATGAGCCAACCATGGGATTGTCACGCCGGCAGTTCATTGTCTCCGCCGCCGCTACGAGCGCCGCAATAGGCGTGGGTGCGTTCATCGTGACCGGCGACAGGCCGCCAGGCTTTGTTTGGAAAGCTCCAGCGCTTGGTGGAGAGGCGAGCGTGTCGCTTTATGGGGCCGACGAAGAGTCGGCCCAAGCTGCTCTCAAGGCCGTCGCGTTGGAAATAACGCGGCTTGAGCGCATCTTCTCACTGCACCAGGACACCTCCGAACTGAGCCAGCTCAATCGTGATGGGGTGGTGAGCGCCCCCTCACGTGACCTCAAAGAGGTGTTGCGTTCAGCTTCACTGTGGCGAGCCAGGACGGAAGGTGCATTCGATCCAACCGTACAGCGGATGTGGGAGGCGGCGGCGGCAGGTCTCGACCCCACGGACGATTTGATTAAGACCGCTGGCACGGAGATTACGGTGGCGGAAGACAGCATCGGCATCGAACAGGGCGCCGCGCTAACCCTTAATGGTATCGCGCAGGGGCACATTGCCGACCGGGTGAGCGAGATTCTCTTGCATCATGGCTTCGGCGACGCCGTTATCAATACGGGCGAGTTGCGCCTACTCGGAGGCCATCGCCGCGCCGTGGGTATCCCGGCAGCCAAAGCCGCCGTCTCCGTCGCGGAGGTGGCAATCGCAACCAGCGAGCCAAAATCGTTGATCTTCGACCCCAAGGGCCGACGGCATCACTTGATTGATCCGCGAACCGGTGAAAGCCCGCGCTACTGGCAGAG
>JARFQY010000349.1 GCA_029287535.1 Filomicrobium sp. | reverse complement strand
GGACCGGCGAGCGCAGTCCACGTCTCTAGGCGTAATCCACCTTGGTGAGATAAAGACCGCATGCGGGCGCGACAGGCCCACAGGCTTTGCGGTCGCAGGCGCTAAGCGCGTCTCGCAGGGCATCGGCTGTCCACTTTCCTTCGCCGACAAGCTTCAGTGAGCCGACCATGGAGCGGACCTGATTATGCAGAAACGAGCGTGCCGAGGCGGTGACCCTGATTTCGTCGCCAGCCTGCGTAACCTCGAGCAGGTCGAGCGTTTTGAGGGGCGAGTTCGCCTGGCAGGCCGCAGCGCGAAAGGTTGTGAAGTCATGATGGCCGACGAGCACCTGCGCGGCACCGCGCATGGCGTTGGCATCCAACGCGACAGGCACCCACCAGACGCGGTTTCGTTCAAGCGCCGGCGGCGCCCGTCTGCTTAAGATTCGGTAGAGGTAATGCCGCGCCGTTGCACTGAAACGCGAGTCGAATTCCGGCGCCGCGGCGGTAACGTCCAGGATCACGATTGGCGCCGGCTTCAAGTGGAAGTTGAGCGCCTCTTTAAGCCGGAACGGCTCCCAGGCTTTTACCAGGTCGAAGTGACCGACTTGCCCCAGTGCATGCACTCCCGAATCCGTGCGTCCCGCTCCACGCACCCCGACGCGCTCGCCGGAGGCTTTTTGGATCGCACGTTGGATGTGATCCTGCACGGCCCCGCCGTCGGCCTGCGACTGCCAGCCGACGAACGGAGTTCCATCGTATTCTATTTCTATACGGTATCGCTGCATGTGGTGGTCTGGAGAGGGGCCAAGCCGGTACCGCCTATGCCTAGCCCGTCCCCACCGCCATCACAACGTCCACGATTGTGACCTCAGACCGGGTTACCGTCGGGCTCTTCCGACGCGGGGCCTGAAAATGCCCGGTGTTCCGAAATAGTAGGCACCTCCGTACCCGCTTCCGGAACCACCGGAGTACTCGTGGTCATGCTGGTGGTAGTTGTAGCTTCTTTCATAGACGTTGGTTTCGTTGAACCCGAGCGACAGCGGCGTGGCACCGTTGGGGTTGACGATGACGCGGTTGGTTGATGGCATCGGGCGGAACACCCGCACGCCGGCTTCGATCGAGACACTGGCGCCATAAAACGGGCGCGGTTCGATCCGCGTTGTGCCTCCGTCCATGGCGTAATACTGGGCGGCGGCGGCCGTCGGAATGAAGAGGGCCGCGAGAACGCCGATAGCCCCGGTCACAAGCTTAGACATTAGGTAAATTCTCCAGTGCAAGATTTTGCTATTTCAGGAGAATAGCTCAGACCTTGGGCAGCCGTTGCGGCCTCTGCAACCATGCTTAACACCGGTCGCTTTTGTCAGCGTGGTAAACGCGTTCCAGCGGTTATTCTGCAGCCTCTGAGGAATTCCGCGGCGCTGCAGGCTCGCTTCCCGGCCCGCTGTACGTTGACCAGTTCAACCGCCCCTTCGCCGCAACCAATGAGAAGTCTTTCACCGGCATCGATGACCTCGCCGGGTGCGCCGGTTTCATTGGCGAGGCGCGACCTCAGCACCTTGACCCGTTCCGTCTTGCCGCCAAGCTCGATTTCGAACCAAGCTCCCGGGAACGGTGAAAGTCCCCTGATCTTGTTATGCACCTCAAAGGCGGGTCGGCTGAAGTCGATCCGCGCTTCCGCCTTCGAAATCTTCTCGGCGTAGGTGATGCCCTCTGCCGATTGCGGCGTTGTGGTTAAGGACCCGCGTTCAAGTGCCGCCAGCGCCCTCACCATCAGTCCGGCTCCGATCACGGCCATTGCGTCGTGTAATTCTCCCGCCGTCATTTCAGCACCGATCTCAATCCTTTCCGCCAAGCAGACCGGACCGGTATCGAGCCCCTCTTCCATACGCATCACCATCACGGCCGTGTGCGTATCGCCAGCCATGATGGCCCGTTGGATCGGCGCAGCGCCGCGCCAGCGCGGCAATTCTGAACCATGCAGATTGAAGCAGCCTTCTCGTGGCGCCCCTAGGATCGCGGCGGGCAGAATCAGACCGTAGGCGACAACGACGGCCGCGTCGGCCTCGAGTGCTCGGAACGCGGCTTGCTCATCTTCGCCCTTGAGGCTTTTGGGATGGCGCACGTCAAGACCGTGCTGCTCGGCGAATGCATGCACCGGCGAAGGCCGCTCGGCCATACCGCGTCCGGCCGGTCGCGGCGGCTGCGTGTAGACCGCGACGATGTCGTGCCCGGCTCCGACCAATTCGGCGAGCGTCGCCTTGGCGAAGTCCGGCGTCCCCATGAAAACAATGCGCATGGGTGTCTCGTTTCCCTATTCGCCCGGCCGCATGGTTCGGGTCAGTCTGATGCCTGGCGCTGTTTTCTGAATTTGCGGATGATCATGTCGCGCCTGAGTCGGGACATAAAGTCGATGATCAACTTTCCATCGAGATGATCGACCTCATGCTGAATGGCGGTTGCCAATAGCCCGTCTGCGGTCAGTTCCTGCGCGGCGCCCTCACGATCGACATACCGCACCGTGACGTCCGCCGGCCGTTCAATCTCAACGTTAACACCGGGAATGGACAGGCAGCCCTCTTCATGCGTCCGCATCGCTTCGCCCAGATGCACGATTTCAGGATTGGCCATGAAGAACGGCTGCGGTTCCTCATCATCGGTCGATACGTCGAGAACGATCACACGCCTGGGCACGCCGACCTGGATGGCGGCAAGGCCGACCCCTGGCGCGTCATACATGGTCTCCAACATGTCATCCATCAGCCGACGCACGTCCGCGTTCACGCTTTCGACGGGCGTGGAGGTTTCGCGAAGTATGGGGTCTGGAACCTTGACGATTTCGAGCTTGCTCATGCGGTTGAAATAAGCGTTCAGGCCGGAGCGGTCAATCGGCGCGGGCCGAGCGAACGAAGCTTCCTGACAGAGCGTGCCAGCCGATGACGGATAAGATCTTTGTTCCGGCTTTGATCGTTCCCGACATTGTGCCGGAGACCTTCGACACGCCGATCCGTTGACGATACCGGACGGGCACCTCCGCGAACTTGAGACCGGCCTTGGCCGCCTTGACCTGCATCTCAACGGTCCAGCCGAAGTTGCGGTCCTCCATTTCGAGCATCCTCAGCGCATCGTCCCGGATTGCGCGAAATGGCCCGAGATCTGAAAACCGTGCGCCCCACAGGAGGCGGATGAGACGTGTGGCAAGCCAGTTGCCAAAAACTTGTTGCGGTGTGAGCGAGCCGCGTTCGGCGCCGCCCAGAACCCGGGAGCCGATGACCATGTCGGCCCCGCCCGTGAGGATCGGCGCAATGAGCTCTTCCATGTCCTCTGGGTAGTCGGAATAGTCGCCATCCAGGAAGACGATGATATCGCTCGATGGCAGTGCCTGAAGTCCCGCAAGGCAGGCGGCTCCGTACCCGCGTTCATCCTCCCGCACAACCCGAGCGCCGGAATTCCGAGCGACCTCACTTGTTTGGTCCCGGGAGCCATTGTCGGCAACGACAATGTAGTCAACCCAATCGGGCACGGCTTCGATCACCTTGCCGATCGCGCCTTCTTCATTGAGCGCCGGGATGATTACGCCAATCCGCCTACCGTTCCGCAACATGATCCTCCGTACCGGAGACAAGCTCACCCGCCAGCGCCTTTGCAATGAGCGCCCGCGTGTTATCGATGCCGTAAAGCTCGATGAACGAACCAAACCGGGGTCCCTGGCTCGAGCCCAACAGTACCTCGTAGATTGCCTTGAACCACTCGCGCAGATTCTCCTTCGTGTAACCGTTTGACTTGCCGGCTTCGAAGACAATGTTCTGCAACTCTGCCGCATCGGCGGCTTCGGATGCTTCCGCGAGAGACTGATCCAAAGCCATGAGGGCTTGACGCTCCTGATCGCTGGGCATGCGGAACCGCTTATCGGGCGCAACGAAATCCTCGTAATAGCGGATGGCGTAACCAACGAGTTCATCAAGTTTGGGATGCGTGTCAGGTGTCGCGTCAGGCGCGAGACGTTTGATAAAGCCCCATAAAATCCCGCGCTCATGGGCATTTGAAGCGGAAACCAGGTTGAGCAGCAGCGCGAACGTTATGGGCAGCTCGGCTTGCGGCGGTGCTCCGCTATGGATGTGCCACACCGGGCTGTCGAGCTTCTGTTTCGCTTCCTGGCGCGGATAGCCAGCCATATGCTGGAAGTACTCATCCACCGCGCGCGGGATCACGTCGAAATAGAGCCGCTTCGCGGTCTTCGGTTTCTGAAACATGTAAAGGCTCAGGCTCTCCGGGCTGGCGTAGTTCAGCCACTCCTCGATGGTCAGGCCGTTACCCTTCGACTTGGAGATCTTTTCGCCGTTTTCGTCGAGAAACAGTTCGTAGTTGAAGCCCTCCGGCGGCGTTCCGCCAAGCGCCCGGCAAATCTTCGAGGACAGATTGACCGACTCGATGAGGTCCTTGCCGGCCATCTCGTAGTCGACGCCAAGCGCGGCCCAACGCATCGCCCAGTCGGCCTTCCACTGACACTTGACCGCTCCACCCGTGACTTTCGTTTCGACGCGCTCACCTGTCTCAGGGTCTTGATAGACGACGGTGCCCCGTTCGGGATGGCGCTCAATCATGGGAACCTGAAGCACTTTCCCGGAACGCGGACAGATCGGCAGGAACGGCGAGTAGGTTGCCCGTCGCTCTGCGCCGAGTGTCGGCAAGATGATGTCCATGACTTGATCATAGACCTCAAGCATCTTGATGAGCGTCTCATCCATCATGCCGGAGGCGTAGCATTCGGTCGCAGAAAAGAACTCGTACTCGAAGCCAAACCGGTCGAGAAAGGCCCTGAGCCGTGCGTTATTATGTGCAGCGAAACTGGGATACTCGTCCGAAAACGGGTCCGGTACACGTGACAACGGCTTGTCGAGATGAGCCGCCAGCATATCCTGATTGGGAACGTTGGTCGGCACCTTGCGTAGGCCGTCCATGTCATCGGAAAAACAAATCAGCCGTGTCTTGCGCTTACCTTCGGTCAGGATTTCAAATGCGTGCTTTACCATTGATGTTCGCGCCACCTCACCGAAGGTGCCGATATGCGGCAGCCCGGAGGGACCGTAGCCCGTCTCGAAGATCACGGTTTTGTCGGCACCATCCTTTAGCCGGCTGAGGCGCTTGATAAGCCGCCGAGCCTCTTCGAACGGCCAGGCCTTGGCGTTTCCGGTAGCGGCGCGGAGTTCTGCTTCAAGTTCACGGGGCATATTGGCCTACGGGAATGGGGTGGTTCGGTTTCGTTGTGCGGGCGGTTCCTGGCAACAGGGGTTCGGCGCGAACCTAGTGGCCCGGCTGCGTCCCCGTCAACGCGCGCGTTGCGTCGCAGCTGTCAAAATCATGCCAATGCAACCCATGCTTGGACTTGATCGCCGCTCTGTGCTCGTTAGATAACAACAGTGTTTCAACATTGGAGCCTTTGATGACTCGCACGCTGACGCCGCAGGAAGCACTGATTTATGCAATGATCACAACATCGGCAGCCGACAATCAGATGTCGGACCGCGAACTTCGACGTATCGGCACGATCGTCAAGGAATTACCGGCGTTTGCCGACTTTGACGAAACCAAGCTCGTGGAGCATGCGCAGGCGTGCGGATTATTGATGTCCGGTACGAATGGCCTCGACAACGTGCTCGAGGCGATTGCGGTGTCCTTACCTGATCATATGCGCGAGACGGCCTACGTTCTGGCCTGCGAAGTCGCCGCCACCGACGAAACCGTCCGTGCCGAGGAGGCCCGGTTCCTGCAGCTTCTCGCACAGCACCTGAAGCTCGATCGTCTAACGACAGCTGCTCTCGAGCGCGCCGCCGTCGCTCGCCACCAACGCCCGTAACCCTTTTGGAGGCGCCTTGCTCAGGCGCCACTCCAATCACAATATTGGCACCCGATGGTATGGTCCTGAGCGCGAAGCGCCTTTACGTCTCCCATAATGACATGCCTGCCCTGCATAACGGTGGCATTGTTGAATTGGGGTTGCTTCACTATTCTGCCGCTAGCGTTTTTTATTGGATTACCCGCGATTGTTCATGCTGTGGGCCAATATGATCCGCACTGAGCCTGACTTGGGACGCCCTGGATCAGAAGCAGTGCTGCTCCTATTCCTACGGCGATTTCGATCCCAACAACTCGTCTGTGGCAACAAACAGTGGATGCCTCCACGTGACGAAGCCCAAGCTGCACTTTCTGCTGCTTAACCTCGGTCACTTCCTGGACCACCTGGTGATGCTGATCTTCGCCACGGTGGCGGCGCTCGTTTTGCGCTTTGAATGGGGCATGCCGTACAGCACGCTGATTGCCTACGCGACGCCGGGGTTCATCGCTTTCGGCATCTTTTCGCTGCCCGCCGGCTGGCTCGCGGATCGATGGAGCCGCGAGGGCATGATGGCGGTGTTCTTCATCGGTGTCGGTGTCTTTTCGCTGGCCTGCGCGGCAGCTCAAACACCGCTTCAGATGGCTACTGGACTGTTCTTTGTCGGCATGTTCGCCGCGATCTACCATCCCGTTGGTCTGACGCTGGTCGTGGAAGGTGCCAAGCGGACGGGCATGGCACTGGCGCTCAATGGCATTTGGGGCAATCTCGGTGTCGGCGGCGCCGCGCTGTTGACCGGGTTGATGATCGACTCAACGGGCTGGCGCTCGGCATTCTTCTGGCCAGGCGTGATCTCACTTGTGCTGGGCGTCGCCTACATTGCACTGATGTGGTCCGAGATCATCCACCTGCCGGGCAAGAAACGAGCGGCAGCGCGCGCCAATCCAAACCCGCAAAGAAAGACCTACCTGCCGCAGACTGACAGGGAGATCTACCTGCGCATCACGCTAATCATTCTGTTCACGGCTGGCATCTCGGCCTTTGTGTTCCAATCGGTGACGTTTGCGCTTCCCAAGATCTTTGAAGAGCGCCTGACTGGTATCGCGGAAACCGCGACGATGATTGGCTGGGCGACTTTCATCGTTGCCGGTATCGCTTCCTTGGCGCAGCTGGCGGTGGGGCATTTGCTCGATACCGCCGGTCCACGGACCATGTTCCTGTTCGTCGCCGCCTTACAATGCATCTGCTTCCTCCTGATGCCTGGTCTGACTGATTGGTGGGCGCTGATCGTCGCGCTGTTCTTCGTGACCGGGTCGTTTGGTCAGCTGCCCATAAACGACTACATCATCGGCAAGACCGCCACGCCGGAGCTGCGCGCATCGATTTATGGTGCGCGCTTCGTCCTCACCTTCACGGTGCTCGCAATTTCACTGCCGTTCATCGGGTGGATTCACGCGAATTGGGGCTTCGATGCGCTGTTCAGGATTCTTGCGGTGATATCGGCAAGCGTCTTCGTTGCCGCGAGCCTTTTGCCGAAGCGAGTCCCGGAACCCGCGCCCGCACCTGCGGAATAGGGCTCAGCTAGACGGAGCCGCAAAACTCTGCAATGGCCGTTGCCGCAGCCTCGATGTTGCCCTTGCGGGTAAACCCGCTCTTCCCGCGCGGACCAAAGTCGTGATCGCCATCGCCCACCCAGTGAACCTGGATTGCCGACGAGAGGGGATAGCCGGCGACATCCTCCCGGGTCCCGAAGGGATCTCGGTCGCCTTGGGCAAACAGTGCGGGTGTCCGCAATCCAACGAGGTGGGCGGTGCGAAGGTTCTCGGGCTTCTTGGGAGGATGGAAAGGATAACCCAGGCAGACGAGGCCACTGATCTTACCATCGGCAATCAGCTCATCGGCAAGCATGCTGGCAATTCGCCCACCCATTGATTTGCCCCCGATCACCATTTTCAGTTCTGGGTCGATTTCTCCCCGCAGTTGATCCACCGCGGCCAGGAATTCCGGAAACAGCTTTTCGATCCTAGGCGGAGGACGGCGCTTCCCGCTCTCGCGTATCGCGACCATGTATGAAAACTCGAAGCGAGTGACGGCCACCCCGTCCCGCAGCAATGCCGGCACCAGTGTCTCGAAGAACGGGCTGTTCATTGGCTGGCTGGCGCCATGAGTCAGTAAAAGGTGCGCAATTGGTTCACCATCCGCCGGTAATTCTGTCGGCAACGCGATCATTCCGAGTTTCCTGTTCCCGTGAGGCCGCCGCGCAATGTCGCACGTATCCTCGCCTTGTTGTGAACGCTTGATCCACCCGCCCGCGTATACTTCGAGTAGCCAAGAGCATCATTTGGGAGAGAGATGGAGATTCTACCTGGACTGAGCGAGCCCGTACTGCGGTTTTCCGTCTTTGCAGGCATTCTGCTCGCGATGGCGCTCATCGAGCTGGCCATTCCCCGCCGCAAATTGGGGGCTCCAAAGGCTCGGCGCTGGCTGACCAATTTCTCCATCGTCGCCATCGACACGTTTGTTGTGCGCCTGATGGGAATGTTGGCCGTGCCACTGGTCGCCGTTGCTGCGGCCGTCTACGCCGAACAGCAGGGCTGGGGACTGTTCAACGTCGTACAATGGCCGGGGTGGCTGGAATTCCTGCTTGCCTTGCTGATCTTGGATTTGGCGATTTGGCTCCAGCACTATGTATCCCATAAGGTCCCTGTGTTCTGGCGGCTGCACAAAGTCCATCACGCCGATGTCGACATTGACGTGTCCACCGCGATCCGCTTCCACCCAATAGAGATCGCCTTGTCGATGCTCTGGAAGATCGTCTTGGTTCTTGTCTTCGGACCAGCGGCTCTCGCGGTCGTCGTCTTCGAGGTGATCCTTAACGGTTGCGCCATGTTCAATCACGCCAATATCGCGCTTCCGCCTTGGCTGGACCGCATGTTGCGCGTGGTCATCGTGACCCCGGACATGCACCGGGTGCATCACTCCGTCCTCAGGCACGAGCATGATTCGAATTTTGGCTTTAATCTTTCGATCTGGGACCGGATTTTCGGCACCTACACCGACCAGCCCGAAAAAGGCCATGACGCAATGCAAATCGGCCTCAACGACTACCAAACATCCAGTCCCACGAGACTTTTCTGGTCTCTTGCGCTACCGTTTCGCTCAAAGTCAGACCACGGCGGATGAGCTTTCTGCCATATTTTGGCCCCACATCGCAGCCAGCGGTCTTGGATTGCGTCGGCGACGACGGAGGGACCGGCATGCGGTTGTTCTTTCATTTAGTGGTATTCTTATCACTTCCCTGCATTGTTCTGCTGGGCGCGCCGGTCGCGCTCGCGCAAACGCCTGCGAAATCATCAACCCCGGCAGTTGAGAACGCCACTAAAGAGAAGAAGGTCGTTCCCGCCAAAAAGCTGTTCGGCGCCGAGGGCCGTGCCGCCAAGTTGGCGCCGCGCGCCATCGGCTTTTACTCCAGGGGCTGCCTGTCAGGCGGTGAATGGTTGCCCGTGGACGGGCCGGCCTGGCAGGCGATGCGTTTGTCCCGTAACCGGAACTGGGGGCATCCCGCGCTCATCGACTTGGTAAAAAGGCTGGCGACAGAAGCCAAGGAAGCCGGCGATTGGCCGGGCCTCTTGGTGGGCGACCTGACCCAGCCGCGCGGTGGCCCCATGACCTCGGGTCATGCCAGCCACCAAGTCGGTCTCGATGCCGATATCTGGCTTACACCCATGCCTGATCGTCGTTTTTCATGGTCGGAACGTGAGCGCGTTTCCGCGGTTTCGATGTTGAAGAACACCCTGTCAGTCAACGAGAAAGTTTTCACGCCGAACGTTGTGGCGCTTATCAAGCGGGCCGCATCATACAAAGAGGTCGAACGCGTCGGCGTCAATCCGGCCATCAAGCTCGCGCTATGCCGAGCCGCCGGCGGTGACACACCTTGGCTCGCCAAGATCCAGGGGTGGCGCGGCCACCACTACCATATGCACATCCGCATGAAGTGCCCGCCAGGCAGTAAGGGGTGCCGGCGTCAGGGTAAGCCGCGGGGCACAAGCTGCGCGGCAGCCGAGAAATGGTACGCCAACACCAAAGCGTGGTTGGAAAGACCGAAAAAGAAGAAGACCAAAAAGAAGAAGGCTAAGAAGCGTAAACCCAAGCCACCCTTAACGCTGGCGGACCTGCCTTCGGCTTGCCGTTCGGTTTTGGCTGCCGCCCCCGCTGGCGGTCCAATCCCGATTGCCAATGTCGTTTTACCCGACGCCAATCCTGGACGTTTGGACGGCCGGCAGCCGGAACCTGCGATCGTTGCCGCGCCGAAACCCGCCGAGGTTATCGAGTCTGATTCGCAGCTGTCTGCTATGCCAGCCGGACAGGAGACTGAGGCCGCTGCAGACCCCAAACCAGTAGCCAAGGTTGAGCCAACAAATGCGCCCGCTGCCGACAGTCCCATCGAAACCGGCAACGGCGAGGCGGGCTCCTCCACGACGGCCACGGCTCAACCGGCGACGGAACCCAAAAAGGAAGCCAGCAAGGCGCGCGGCTGGTTCGGTATGATTTGGAACGGTAACTCCGTCCGCTAGGACAACACGGCATTCTGCGCAACAAAAGTCGCGCCGGGTCGTTACGTTTCCACTCCAACCGGGCAGCTGACGCCCGTGCCGCCAAGCCCGCAATAGCCGTTCGGCACCTTCGCTAGATATTGCTGGTGATACTCCTCGGCAAAATAGAAAGGCTGGGCCGGCTCAATCTCGGTGGTAATGGCGCCAAGACCGCGTGCTTCCAGCGCCTTCTGGTAGGCGTCACGCGAGGCTTCCGCCGCCTGTCGCTGCGCATCGGAAAACGTGTAAACGCCGGAGCGGTACTGTGTTCCCACGTCATTGCCTTGCCGCATGCCTTGCGTCGGGTCATGGCTTTCCCAGAAGACCTTCAGCAAAGCCTCGTAGGAGACTTTTTCCGGGTCGAACACCACCAGAACGACCTCGTTGTGATTAGTGAGGCCGCTGCAGACCTCTTGATAGGTCGGGTTTGGCGTGTCCCCACCCGAATATCCTACCGCTGTCGTGAAGATACCGCGCCCCAAACCCCAGAATTTGCGTTCCGCGCCCCAAAAGCAGCCGAACCCGAACATGGCTTTCTGGTGCCCGTCGGGATATGGGCCTTTGAGCGGGGTCCGAAGCAGGTAGTGCGTTTTTGCAGTCTCCAGCGCTTCGGCCCGGCCCGGCAGGGCGTCCGGCGTTGCCACCTTTGCAGCGGATTTCTTGAATAAGAACATGCTTGAAACCTTTTTCGAGAGCCGATTACGCTTTGATATAGTGCAATTCGCCAAGGGCGCTATGAGCGGGAGTTACCCATTTTCATCACAAGGTGGCGAGCCAAGTCGCCCCGGTTGCACAACGGCGTACCGCGTGAGGGAGTAGCATGAGCGACGCGACAACATCCAAACCAGCAGATATGGCGACCGCCACGCCGCCGGTCGGGCGCCGCGTCTACGCGTCAGGCACCCTGCGTAAGATCATATTTTCGCTGGTGTTTCTATTGCTGCTGCCGTTTTTCGTCAGCCTCGGGCCCATGCTCTATGCCCGCCTGTCCCAAGGACAGTGGGTGGGAACCACCGGTCTTATCATCCTATCGGCAGGGTTCTTGTGCATCATGGCACTGCTGGTGATTGAGCTGGTTTCCTCGATCCGCGCGCGTGTCGTCCTCGGTGAGAAGGCGGTTCGTATCAGGCTGCCGCAGTCACGCGGGGTCATGAGCCTGTTCAGCTACCGTACGTTCGACGTGCCCTACGACGAGATCGAGGCTGTCGAGGTGCGCCGTGAGGTTTATGGCGGCAGTCTTGCGCCAGTCATTATGAAGGGCGCCCGCGTTTGTCTCAAGGATGGCAGCCATATCAAGCTTGGCTACATCAACGAGCGCAACGTCGACCCCGCCTTTCCCTATGTCGAGATCGGCGAGCGTATCGCCGCGCGTGCGAACGTTCCGCTCATTGACGTTGGAGACGTCCGGCGCTCCGCCTTCAAGAAGACATTTGGCGTGCGCGCCAGCCTCGATGAGCAGGACGTACTGACAGAAGCCGACGTCGCCGCTGTCAATCGCCGCCACAATCACGTGATCATGGTCTTGGTGGGCGTTCTTGTCATATTGGTGAGCCTGGGCGTCTTCAGCAGTCACGACAGCGACATTGGCCATGCCAGCTTGTTTTCGATGTTCGGAATTGGCTCCGCCGGCCAGTGATCTTCGGGAAACAGCACTGGTGCTAGTTGACGAACACGTCGAGTCTTTCCCGACGTTGGCCGACGAGCGCGGCGAGCAGACCCAAAACACCGAAGATGAAGAATGTCGGCAAATTAATCAGGCTGCCAATGCCGATGTCCCACACCAACGGGTGCGTTGCCTCTGACACGGCTGTTTGGGCTGAGCTGACGCTCTTGGGCGCCAGGCCCCGCCAGTGATCGACAAACAGCGTCGGCTCGAAGGGACCAAACCCGTCCAGTGCGGGTGTCGCGTCCGCGACCAGGGCTATGGTGCCGACCAAAAGAAACACGAAGGCCAGGAAGCGCAACGCCGGCAGGGCCACCCCGACGATGACATTGAGAGTCCACTTTCCAAACCAGACCGTGGCCCGGACAACCAGCACCACCGTCCAGTAGGCGAGCTTGAACGGCAGTAGAATGATGGAAAGAAAATCGTAGATAAGCGCCATGCGGACCGAATCGATTGCTGCTACACTTGGCTACCCCGGAACCGCGGCCTGTTCAAGGCTGGAGCGTCTTCTTGAGGCGGTAAGCCGGGATAAAGCGCTGGCGCGCTCGTCGCCAAGTCGGGCCGCAACCAGGCGCCCCCTTGCTCAGCGGCCGCTTCCGAGTATATTGCGCGCTTCGTCCGCATGGATCTGCTTCTGGAGGGGTGGCCGAGTGGTCGAAGGCGCACGCCTGGAACGCGTGTAGGCGGGTAACCGTCTCGAGGGTTCGAATCCCTCTCCCTCCGCCAC